>JADZFV010000118.1 GCA_020854255.1 Candidatus Melainabacteria bacterium
AAAAATCGTTTCGAAGAAAGAAAGATAGAGGTAGGCAGGCGTTTGGGTAACAGCGTGGAAATTTTGAAAGGACTGCGCCCCGGCGAAACAGTGGTTGCACACGGCAGCTTGCAGCTACAGGGACAAATGTTGAAGCAATTATCCGAATGAGTTCTGGATTTACAGCATCAGTGGCTTCACGCTCCTACACGGGGCTCGCGCCGGCATCGCAGAATAAAAAATACGGCGACAAGGAGAAAGAGCACGCGATGAAGCTCGTCACAGCTATCATTCAGCCATTCATGATCGACAGATTGGCCAGAGCGCTCTTCAAGGCTCCAATCAGCGGTTATACCGTCACCGAGTCGCAAGGCTCGGCAAAACCGGACATATCCAATCCCCAGTATCTGGTGCCTCGCTCAAAAGTGGAAATTGTCATCAAAGACGAGCATGTCGAGCAACTGATCAATATAATTTTGCAGGCTGTAGGCACGCACCAGGACGGTGATGGACTTCTTTTCGTCTCCAACATCGATCAAGTAGTCGACATTGCATCAGGAAAACGCGGAGCAGATGCGCTCAAAATCTCGCATGAGTAAGTTTCGAATCCGGCCCTTTTGGTAAACACTTGCAGCATGGCTCGCATACTGGTAGTCGAGGACGAAAAGGATCTTTCAAAATTGATCGCTGACTGGCTCAGGCGCGATCATCATCTCGTTGAACAGGTTTTCGACGGCAAATCCGCTCTTCAACAGATGACAGACACCAGCTTTGATGTGGTCGTTCTCGATTGGATGTTGCCGGAGATGCAGGGCATCGAAGTCTGCAGGCGTTACAGGCAATCTGGCGGCAATGCAGCGATCATTATGCTGACCGCCCGACAATCGCTGGACGACAAAGCCCAGGGTTTTGAATCGGGCGCAGATGATTATCTGACCAAACCATTTCAATTGAAAGAGCTGGCCATGCGCGTAAAGGCTCTGCTCAGGCGCTCTTCGGTAGAGCATCACACAAAACTTTCCCTGCGCGGAATCGAGCTCGACACTGACAATCACCGCGTCTTGAGAGACGGCAAAGAAGTGCATCTTTTGCCGAAAGAGTTTCGCTTACTGGAATTTCTGCTCAGGCATCCGCAAAGAGTTTTCAGCGCCGATGAAATACTGGACAGTGTCTGGGAGATGGACACCAACGCGCATCATGACACTGTGCGCGGTCACGTCACCAGGCTTAGGAAAAAACTGGACAGCGAAGGCGAGCCCTCTATCATCGTCACCGTGCATGGCGTGGGTTACAAGTTGGGTACCGAAGACTCCTAGGTAGAGAGCATGCTTAATCAGATGCGAGTGAAGCTCGCGCTCTACTTCATGTGTCTGGTTCTGGTCTTGCACCTGGTAGGTGCCACCGCCTTCTATGTGCTTTTCTCGGTCAGCCTGGTCCGCTCCAATGAAGCGCTTCTTTCCGACCTGGTGTCGGAAATCAAACCATCAATAAAGATTGAAAATGGCATCCCGACTTTAAAGGACTGGGCAAAACGAGCTAATGAAGCCAATTCCAGGGTAATTGCCAGCGTCCAGGTTTTCGACAAAGACAAAAGGCTGCTCGAAAAATATGGAGATGACGGCATAGAAAGGCTGTCCGCAGGGCGCATAGAAGAACGCGACCCCACAGGAAGCAAGAAAGTTCGCTCTCTCAATGAGAGGATCCGCGCGGCGGGAAAAGACTGCGGATATCTTCAAGTGCAGGTTTCCACCAAGCAAAACGATCAGGCAAGCGAACTGGCAATCTATGCAACCATCGTGGCGATGCCGTTTCTAGGTGCGCTGGTGGCTATTGCCGGTTATCTTTTCTCCGGGCTGGCCTTGCAGCCGGCCGAGCAGGCCATGCAGTTGACCCGCCGCTTCGTAGCCGATGCAGGCCACGAATTGAACACGCCGATAGCGATTATAGAAGCGAGTCTGGAGGCGCTTACAGAGATTCTGCGCGAAAACAACGTCAAAGAAGATCTGACTGAGATCATCGCCAAGGCCAGCTCGCGCATGAGCGAACTGGCATCTGATTTGATCTTTCTTGCCCGCGTGGAAAATCCCATCTCCCATTACGTGATTGCGCCAGTGCGCGTCAAGAAGCTCTTGGAGGACGTCTGCGAGGACTTCAGCAATCTGGCCAAAACCCGCAATATCCACTTCAAGCTTGGAGCCGTCTCAGAATTAGAAGTAATGGGCAACCTGGAATTCCTGAGAAGAATGGTCACAAACCTGGCAAGTAACGCACTTCGTTACACAGACGAGGGCGGCACTATCGTTATGTGGGCGGAAGTCGAAGGCCGCAACCTGGCCATAAAAGTAAGCGACACAGGCATAGGAATTCCGCCGGAAAGTATCGACCACGTATTCGATCGTTTCTACCGCGTCGATAAAGCCAGAGCAAGAGCCGCCGGCGGTGCAGGTCTCGGTCTTTCAATCGTAAAGGCCGTGGTGGAAACGCACAAAGGAAATATCAGTGTCACAAGTGAATTGGGCCATGGCAGCACCTTTAAGGTGACCATTCCACTGGCATAAAAAACCTTCGCGCCCGCAGTTTTTTCTACGATTTTTTCTTTATGACTTCCACTGGACATGGTGCCTGTAGCACCACTTCTTGCGAGACACTGCCCGAAAACAGCCTGGTTGTATGTCCGTGCGAGCGAGACCCCATGACCACAAGCCCGGCCGGCCAGTTACCAGCCATAAACAATATTACTTCTGCGGCGTCGCCTTCTCTAAGCTCCGTAGTCACCTTATCGGGACCGACCGTCAATTCCAGAGTTTTGGCGCACTCGGCCAGAAATTTTTGTGCGGACTGTCTGAGTTCCAGCCGCTCTCCAGAGAATTTGCGCATATAGAGAGCATCGATACCGTCCGAGTGCTTCTCCACAAGAGGAGGCAATGCCATGAGCAGCGTAAACTTGGCCTCTTTCGGCCAGGGCATACTCAACACCCATTCGAAAGCTCTTCTGGAATGCGCCGTATCGTCTACTGCGACAAGAATATTCTTGTCGAATTCGGCAACGCCCTCATGGCTTTTTTGATATCTGGCGATAAGCGTTGAACATTGCGCATAAAGCAATATCGTCTGTGACACACTGCCCAGGAAAAATCTCGGTAAGCCATGGCGCCCATGCGATCCGACAACGATCAGATCGGCCGGCCACGATTCGGCTTGCGTAAGAATGGACTCTTTGCTATCACCAAAAATGGCTTCGCTGAAGGCCTTGCACTCAGGAAAGCGCAACTGAATGCGAAGGGCGACATCGTCGGTAAATTCTTTGGCAGCAACAAGAGCCTTGTTAAACAGCGCATTTGCTTCATCCGATTTCATCACCGCAAAAACAGGCTCGCGCCTTTCAACCGCGCAAAAGACCTTAAAAGTACTGCCCGCCGGGAACTGCCTGCTGAGGACTACATCGGCGGCAACTTTCGAGTGCGGCGAATTGTCAACAGCCAGAAGTATATTCACAGCTTCATTTCCTTTCCTAATATTCTTGCCTGGCGATCAACTTACTAGTCTACGCGCAGCAAACGGGTGATTGGAAGCAGTTTCGTGTAAGGTCAGCCCGGTTATCAGGCAGAAACCGCCGTCTTTCTTGGCATACTCCTCGCAATATTCATGCAAACGCTCCATGACCGTATGATCGATAAGCTTGACGTTGCTCAAATCGAGACTGAGCTTTTTGCCATGCCCTATTTTGTCCAACTGGCGTCTCAGTGAAATAAAGTTAGAAAAAATGGCTGCATCCTTCACTTCCACAACCATGTTACCCTCGCCGTTATCCTTGATAGCAATACTTGCCTTGACCAGCGAGCGCAGCGGAACACCCCTGAATAGATGTATAGCAAACTTGCTGGCGATGCCGATGGCCACGCCGATAAGCAAGTCGGTAGTCAGGGTTGCCACAACAGTAATCACAAAAATGGCCAGCTGCTCGACGCCAATCTCGTGAGCTTCCTTGAAAACCCGCGGCGACGCCAGCCTGTAACCAGTGAATACGAGCAGGGCGGCCAGAGCGGCCAGAGGAATCTGGTTGATATAACTGGCACAAAAGACCACGGCAGCCAGCATGAAGGCGCCATGGAAGAAGTTGGACCAGCGCGTGCGAGCACCATTTGATATGTTGGCGGTGCTTCTGACGATTTCGGCAATAATCGGCAAACCACCAAGTAGGCCGGACACAGCGCTGCAAAGTCCAACTGCGGCCATGTCACGGCTCAAGTTTGAGTGCCTGCGGTAGGGATCCAGCTTGTCCACGGCAGTGGCGCTCAGCAGGCTCTCAATGCCTTGCACAAGTGTTATCGAAACAACCGATACCAGGAATGCATATGAGCCGGCCTGCAAGAAATCAGGAAAGACTATGCCTTCAAGCACATTGGCGGGCAATGAGACGAGAAATTTTGGCGTCACATATACGGAATGCCCGCCGATTACGTCATGGTGCGGATGAGCCAGATCAAAATAACCACCAAGAAAAATAGACACCACAACCACGATGATTGGCGCTGGAATACGCTTCAAAACTTTGTTGGTAATGGAGCCATGCATGATCAAAATTGCCAGGCTGACAAATCCAATGGTGGCAATTTCCGGATTGAGCTGTTGGAACATTTGCGGAATGTGAGCCAAAAGCTCCAGCGGTTCCTTGGCAGGTGGCGTGACACCGAGCACGAAAGGAAGCTGCTTGGCCATGATAATAATACCGATGGCCGCCAGCATGCCGTGCACGACGGTAGAAGGGAAAAACTCGCCCAGCTCTCCGGCTTTCATCAGTCCCAT
>JADZFV010000119.1 GCA_020854255.1 Candidatus Melainabacteria bacterium
AAAATGATAGCTGCCACTCAGGGCGCACTGCGCTAAGTATTATTGAAAATTAGCTTGATGCCTGGAAGTCGGTTTGTGTGCTGGCCCCGATACAGCCTCGCCTATGAAAACCGAGGCATCCTCAGAAGAAAGCGCGGCGACGAGAAAGGCGCAAATGAAGACATAAATAAGGCAGAGCAACTTCGAACACACTCACGATAGGTGTTTGCAAGGCACTGCTTTCAATCTCGTTGTCAGCGTAGCACAAATGTGCTACGCTGACTTCTGGAACATGGGACTTTCTTATGCGCAGGTATCATGCTCAAAACCTAGCTGCACATGATGTCACATCTGACATGGTTGATGAGTCATTAGCGGACCCGTTTGTCGTAGACGAGGATTTGGAATCAAATGATGGAAACTTCCGAGTCATGTTTGTAGGGAAAACTCAGTCGGAAAGACTTCTAGAAATTGGCATAGAGTATCGAGACGACGACATTGATTTCGTATTTCATGGAATGTCAGCAACACCATATTACGCGGCGCTTTATGAGAGACAAGGAAAATAACATGACCAAGAAAAAAATACGTTCTTCCGAACTTCAAGCGAGAATCAATCGAACAAAAGAAGAAGCGCGAGCCGACATCGCAAAGCGCGGCACGATGCACTTCCGAATTGATGAAAAAGACGTGATGAGGATTTACGAGAAGGCCGAATCTCTGAACAAAGCTCCCAGCGCAATGGTTCGCGAATGGGTCTTGGAGAGATTGAACGGAATCACGCAAGACACGTCGACGACCGAGCGATTAGCAGCGTTGGAAGAACTCGTCGGCAAAATTCAGCCAGGTTATCCTCGTGGAAAAGTTTCGGAATCTCAGGCGCTCTACGAGGCCGAATCTAAGTCATCACCGCAATCAAAGTCAGTCTTTCATATAGAAATTTCTCGCGCGGTGCTCGAAGAACTTGCACGACAACCGGGTAACATTATCAGGCTCACGGTTCCAATCGGCACGAAGAAATAGCTAATCGAAAAAATGATCGATCGTTTGTTTTCCAAAACAAATCAGCGTATCAAGCCACTGTCTTCGATGGCGGCTTTGGTGGCTCATTGGGCTCCTGAATGCCACGGAACCATGTCTCGACATTCTCGAAATTCTTTGCGTAGTCGAATACGACGTTTTTCGAGCGCGAGCGGCTCACACATTTGACTTGCCATTTGTTTTCGGCAATTGGATTGATCTCGACTTCCAGATCTTCTCCAGGCGATCTCCAGCTTGCCCCGGTAGATGCACGCGCAGTCAAATGTTCCGTATCATCGGAAACTTGATGGACATACGGCACCATCAGCAGTGCCTTGCGGCAGGCGGCCATCGCTTCCTTGCTGGTCCCTTCGTAGACCAGCTCCCGCACTTGCTCCAATTCCCATATTTGACTGTGCTCTCCCTTTGCGCGTTCCATGCGCAGAAAAAGATCAAGAGGCAACAAAACGGCGACCATCAAAATGGCAAATACCATGCCAATCGCCAGCCCCCCCTTAACTCCGTATTCAAAGGCGTTTTGGTCGCCCTTTACCGTCAAGAAAACGATAATGATTAGTAAGCCAATGCCGCCGCCGAAGCCCAGTGCTCCTACTATGATTGCTCGGATAATTCTGGCGATGTATTGGGCCACGTATCTATTCCGATTACGGCTATCAGTCTAAATCTCTTCTTCAGTGGCTTGCGGCCGCTCTTGTTGAAGTGACCAGCGCAGAAAACGGAAGAGCATAAAAAGCGGTGGAAACAAAACTACTGCAGCTATCACCTTATCAATCAAACGTTTCATTTCCATTTCCTCTCAATCATCCGCGTCATCGACCAAACAAGTTGATTCCTCATCATCACTGATTTTGACACCTTCTGCCTGTATATCTTCCATTCCTAAAGCTTCTATTTCAAGTTCTTCAACTTGAATTTCCGCAGAAGTAGTCCTATCGCTCTCGGTATCGTCGAGGTTTTCAGCGTCCAGCATGGTTTCGTCGTCTGAGAAAGCAGCCATGGCGTCCAGTTCTTTCTGTGCTTTAGAGGCAGCAAGCAATTCCCTGGCTTTGAGCTTTTCGGCCTGGGATCGCTTGGGAAACAGTCGGGTGCGGCAACGCGAGCAAAAACAATAGCTGCCCTCGCTCAAATGTCCGAAATCAGCCATTTTGAAGCCAACAGGCAGATAGGCGCGGGTGGCAACCAACCGTCGGTCAAGGCCTTTGAGGCGGCGCTGGTAAATTGTCACGTACTCATGGCGGCAAGTGGCTGCTTCTTGGACCATTTTGATAAAACTCCGGGAGACCTACTTATATATATGCATTTATATTCACAGTGACGCCACGACTTCAATCGAAAAATAAGACAGAAATACCGCAGCGAATATCAAACACATATCTTACAGGCTACTGCTTTACTACGGGATATTCCTTAAGAAGGCGTCCGCGCCAGTAAATGACGACCGCCAGCCTGTGTTCGGATTTGACGATGGCAGGACATGAGAAATAAAGGGTGCGGGTGCCGCCCGTCTCCACCGGTGGGGAGGCAGGTGTGGCAACAGGAAGTGTAACTGACCCGGAGGCACGTTTTGAAGAATGATCGTAAAACACCACTTTGAGGGTCAAGTCTTTAACCGGTCTGCCGCTGATATTGCGGATGCGAATTTCTCCTTCTGGAGTATAACTGCCCCTGGCCAGCCAGATTCTGCTTGAGCTGAGGGCGATTGGCGGTACTTTTTCAAAGTACTCATCCGGTTTGGAAGCCAGGCTGTTTTCATCCTCGGCTGCCTTTTCGTTTTTATCCTCCGTCTTGCCTATTAAGAGCGAAAGCTGCTCCGCAACCCGCTCCGCGCGCACTTTTACCGAGGCTGACTCTTCGCGCTTGCCTTCTTTCAAGAGTTTCTGGCTCCAGTCCAGAAGCACCCCTTCCAGTTGTTTCAGAAGTTCAGGCTTGTCGCCGAGATCGAGCGCATCTTCTAAAGCGCGAACGGCGCCTGCGTAGTTGTTCAACTTTGAATCGAGATCGGCCAGTAAGACATAATTCTCGACGCTGCGCTCTTTGTCTGTCAGTTCAATTAGCGCTGTCTGTGCCGCTTGGAAATCATTTTTTTCGCACAGCAAACCGATCAAACGGTGGCGGGCATCGAGGTTGTTTGGATCTGCCTTCGAAACCAAGCGGTAGTTCTCGATTGCACCTTCTATGTTTCCCATCTGCGTATATATCAGGGCAAGATTCATTCTGGTAACCGGCTCGTCCGAGACCTTGAGCGCAGTTTCAAGCAAAGCGGCTGCCTTCTTTTCGTCCTTTTCCTTAACTTCGGCCAGTCCTGCCAGTTGCCTGTAGCAATCGCTGAGCCGGTGTGGAATCAGAGAGCGCAAGGGCTCGCTGACGTCATCTGCATGCGCATTGGCCTCCTTTAAGTGAGCCACCGCCCTCTCCAGATTCATCTTTTGCAAGTCTTCTTCCGCCCAGGCAAGATACAGACGCGCCCTTTCATCGGCTCCATCATGCGCTCCCATAACCGATGACGCGGAATTGAAAAGTTTTTCCGCTTCGTCAAAATGCCCCTTAGTAGTGTAGTAGCTCGCATATGCACTGACGACAGGAGCCAGTTGCCTGCCGGCGATTCTAAGGCGCAGTGCGGTGTCGAGCGCTAGCCGTCCTTCCGCGGGTCTCTCCGTGGTCAAATAACCCTGAGCGAGATACGGATAGATATTGGGATCATCAGGACGTTCGCGCGACAACTTCTCAAGTATCGGCACTGCAAATGCCGATTTTCCCGATTTAATCAACTCGACTGCTTGCTCGAAAGGCGTTTTTTCGGGCCTCCCGAAAAAAATCACCAAAGCCACTACTGCTGCGCCAGAAAGAACAAAAATCAGCCAGCGCCATTTTTTGAAACCACTGACTGTGGCTCGGTCTGCGCCGGCTCTTTCTTGTGCGTCAACATTCGACATCAAAACTTCTCAACAGATATAACGTATATGCCAGACCCATCAAAGTTATAATAACGTGCAATATGACCACTGATATAAATCTGACTCCGACTGCATCCTCCATTGAAATCGCCAGAAGCGATGGACAAGGCTCGTCCTCACCAATTACCGGAAGGACCTGGGGCACGACCTCCGAGTGCCGAGCGGCAGCGCTTTTGATCCATGGACTGGGCGCGCACAGTGGCTGGTTCGAAGCGCTTGGACGCAGGCTGAAGGTAAGACGCATGTTTGCCGTTGCGCCTGACCATGCAGGTTTCGGCAAAAGACGCAAAGAATCAGTGCAAAGTTTTCACCAGTGGCTTGACGACACTGTGATTGCTTACAACTATGTGCGCGAAAAGGTCGGCGACAAGCCAATATATCTTATGGGAAACAGCATGGGAGCTCTGGTTGCTCTCAAACTGGCCAACAAAATCAAGCCGAGCGGGCTGGTCTTGTTCTCACCAGGATTCGATGGACATCCTGAGACTTTCGATATGTTTTTCAGAATTCACTCAGTGTGGACGGCCATGGTCTCTCCGGAAACCGAATTGCAATTGCCTTACTCTGCCGATCAGGTGACCAGAGACATTGGCGTACGCAAATGGATCGAAGCTGATGCGGAAAGACGGTTCAAATTGCCCGCCAAAATGCTTTTCGAGCTTTTGATGCTCTCTCAAGACGTGCAAAACCGCGTCAGAACCGCGCCTTGCCCTGTGCTGATGCTGACCGCCGGCAACGAGAAGATCGTCAACAATAAGGTCAATGACGCGGTTTACGACAAATTGACCACACCTTCCAAACAGAAGCACGTCTACAAAGAAGCCTGGCACGACCTGATGTTCGACCCGGTCATCGACGATCTGGTTGAGCGGGTTAACACCTGGATCACCGAAACTTCGCCGGAAAGGCTGATTGTCTAGTTTATAGGCGCCATCCGCACTGCATATGGTGACGATTTCAGCTGTGGTCTGGTTTCGAAACCAGGCAGGGCTCTACCGCTAGAGATTAATGGTGGTTCACAATAGCTTCACAGATCAGTATAGATTTCTCACAAACAGTCTACCTGTTGGGAACTGGAGATAAAATATAGACGTTTCAGTTATCTGTCCAGGAACCAGGTGCGCGTTTATAAGAATCGCCCACCGGCGCCGTAATGAGAGGTCTGGCCGTGAACAAGAGCCTAGCAGCGACATTCTTTGAGAGGGCGGAGCTACTTTCCGAAAGGGAAGCAGTTCGTTATAAGGAAAATAAATCGCCCTACAAGTCCATGACCTGGACGGCACTGGCGCGCCTCGTCAAGGAAATGGCTGCCGGATTGACTGCACGGGGCGTCGAGGGCGGCGACCGCGTCGCCATCCTGTCGCAGACTTCGCACTTATGGGCGGCCGCCGATCTTGCCACCATATCCAGTGGCGGTGTCTCCGTGCCTATTTATCCGACCAGTTCTCAGTCGGACATCGATTTCATTTTGAGCAATTCCGGTGCCAAGGTCGTTTTTGTGCACGGCGAACAGCTCCTCAAAAAGGTTCTCGCGTCCAAACAAGAAGCCCTGACTACCGTCGTCCTTGTTTCGCAATTGAATAAAGGCCGCTCCCTCAGTGAGTTTCTCACCGAGCAAGCCATCAGCCCGGACTTCGTGATAGGACTCGAGGAATTGCGGCAATTGGGATTGAGCGAGTTAGAGAAGAACCCGGCTCTTGTCTTCGAGCGCATGGAAAAAATCCACTGCGAAGACATGGCGACGATAATTTACACGTCGGGCACAACCGGCACGCCCAAGGGCGTTCCGCTCACTCACGGAAACATCGTCAGCGTGCTTGACGAATTGAAAGACGTCATTCCGATTAATGAAAATGATGTCTACCTCTCATATCTGCCCATGTCTCACGTCTTTGAAAGAGTCTGCGGCGAGTATTACTGGATTTACTCGGGCGGCGTATGCGCTTATGCCGAGGGCATCGAGACCATGGCGAAAAACATGGCTGAAGTGAAGCCGACGATGATTTTGACTGTGCCGCGCGTGCTGGACAAAATTTACGGCAAGGTGAGAAGCGGTATCGAAGGTGCTTCCGGCAATGCCAGAAAGCTAATTGATTGGGCGCTTCGCGTGGGCGCCGAAATGGTTGATGCGGAAGCAAAAGGCATCGCACCCAGAGCCGGCTTGAAAGCCAAACACTGGCTGGCGGAGCGCACTGTATTCCGCAAACTCAGAGAAAGGCTCGGCCCATCTTTGCGCCTGATCGTCTCCGGTGGCGCACCGGCGACCAGCCATTCAATTGAGTTTTTCAATGCCATCGGCATCACTACAATTGAAGGTTACGGACTGACAGAGACAGCAGCACCTGCCTGCGTCAACCTGATGAACAGGAAGAAAATCGGCACTGTCGGACCGGCTTTGCCTTGCGTCGAGATGATAATTGCTGACGACGGCGAAATTCTCCTGCGCGGCTCCTCAATCTTCAAGGGCTATTACGGACTGGAAGAAGCCACCAGAGAAGCTTTCATCGACGGCTGGTTCCGCACCGGAGATATTGGTATCGTGGATGGTGACGGCTATCTGAAGATAACCGACCGCAAGAAAGACATCATCGTCAATTCTTCCGGCAAGAATATCGCTCCGCAAAAAATCGAAGCTATTCTCAAAACAGTACCTTTCGTCAATCAGGCTGTCGTTTTCGGCGACAAGCGCAAACAGCTTATCGCGCTCATTGTGCTCGACGAGCAGGCGATCACTCAGCATGCCTCCGATGAAGGCTGGAATTTCAACAGCTTTGCCGATCTGGTCGAAAAACCGGAAGTGGTAAACATGCTGAAAAAAGAGATCGATGCACGCTCGAAGTCGCTTGCCGATTATGAGAGAGTAAGCAATTTCCACGTTCTGGCCGACGATCTTTCCGTGGAAGCAGGCGAACTTACAGCCACGCTAAAAATCAAACGCAATGTTGTAGCCAATAACTATAAGTCGATTATTGACAGACTCTACAAAGAAGAGAAGGTCGAGAAAACCCAACAGGCTGCGCACGGACAATCTGGCAAAGGACTGGTTGGCACCAGCCGTTAAGCCTAACTTCAACAGAGGGGCATTCAAGTCCCACCCTTTGGCGCTCTTTGTACTTTTTTCTAACTCAGTGCAGTGGCCGAAGCGGTGCGATCGCCTTTCTCCAGGGCGGCCACGCGCAATACGCGTGAGCGTCCGGCTTCCAGAACGAACAAGGCGCCGTCGGCTCCGAAGGCCACACCGGTCGGATTGACCAGCCCGACAAGAAAAGTCTCGCTTCTGCCTTCGCGATTAACGCGATATACGGATCCGGCGCGACCGGCTGTCACGTAGATTCGGCCCAGGCTGTCCATGGACAGATTGCCGTCGTAGCCATCGGCGAAATTGAAGCTTTCAGGCTCAGCAACCTGAATCCGTGCTACTTCCCGCCCATCCAGAGAGCGTTTCACAACCGAACCGGTCGCGTGCTCCAGGCACCACAGGAATCCGTCCGAGTCCAGAAGCAGCCCCTGCGTGCCGTGTCCGGGCCCACCTACGAGCACTTCGTACTCGCCTGTGCGATCGATTTTGAAGATTCCGCCAGTATTGGACGGGAAATTGGAGACATAGATTTCGTCTCGGGTGCCTATCGCCAGATCGGAAAGGAAGGTTCCGCCACCGGTCAGGCTGCCGTCCAACTGGGCAAGTATGCGTCCAGATTTGTTGGGATCGATGCGATAAACAGTGCCTTGAATTGTGGCAACATACAGTACGCCTTTTCGATCGAAGCGCAATCCGGAGATGGTGCTGTTGCCGCGGATTCGCGCATATTCAGTCAATTGTCCGGAACTGTCGACGAACCACACACTTCCATCACAAGCAAAGTAGACTCCACCGGGACCGGATGCCATGCGAGAAAAACGATTGGAATAAGAAGCGTTGAGCTGCGAAAGCACCTTAACGCCATAACCTCTGGGCGCGTCCGGAAGGTCAATTACCGACATTTGCGGTGCAGCGGCAGTCTGCTTGGATTCTTTCTCCACAGGCAGAGCAAAATTATCTTCCTCCTCAGCCATCTCGGCTGAGGTTATATCAATATGGAGGATGAGATGAAGCGGTACGAGGATACGGCGAATGTGAATCTGCCCGTCGCTCTCGTGCGAGTAAGACTCGACATCGATGTGATCGTGGTCAACCGAAAGGACTCTTCCGGTCACCGTGTTATGGCAGCCCATTCCGTACCAGATCTGAATTTTTTGCCGGTTTTCTACAAACCCTTGTAATCTGGTCCTGAAACTCATAGGTAACCGTAACCCCCAAGATACTGAATCTGCCTAAACCATTTATCTGCCGAACTTTTAGCCTATCGACCTCAGTCACTTACTCTTCTTGTTCCCACTCTGAGCGGTCAACCATAAGCGCTTGATTCCAAAACTGCTCTAGCTTGTAATACCCTCGCTCCTTTTCATGCAATACATGCACAATGACATCGCCATAGTCAAGAAGCACCCATCTGGACTCCGATTTACCTTCCACCCCCAAGGCTTTACAACCCAGGGGCTCCAGTTTACCGTCCACCGCATCAACAATCGCCTTGACCTGACTTGGTGACTCCCCTGCCACGATGACAAAGTAGTCCGCCAGAACGG
>JADZFV010000120.1 GCA_020854255.1 Candidatus Melainabacteria bacterium
CGATCGAGGCTGACCAGATGATGCCCGTCGGAGGCCAGCGACAAAGCCGCTGCATTCAAGGCTTTCACCGCGCCCATTGCGTTTCGCTCGATGCACGGAACTTGCACCAATCCTTTGATTGGATCGCAAGTCATTCCGAGGTGATGCTCGATGCCAATTTCGGCGGCTTGTTCGATCTGGTACGGAGTGCCGCCCAACATCGCTACTGCACCGCCCGCCGCCATGGCGCATGATGTGCCAACTTCGCCCTGGCAGCCGACTTCGGCGCCGCTTATCGATGCATGCACTTTTACTAACGCTCCAATCACCGATGCGACAATCAATCCATTTTGCAGATCCGTTTGCGTGAGATTATTGCTTTCTTGAAGCGTGCGCCAAACCGCAGGAATCAGTCCTGATGAGCCGTTGGTCGGCGCAGTCACTACCTTGCCGCCGGCCGCGTTTTCTTCATTGACGGCCATTGCATAGACTGATGGTCTCAAATCGCTGCCTGCCCATGCCGGAGTCTTGCCCTCCATAAGCTGCTGGTAGAGCGCTTTTGCACGGCGTTTGACATTCAATCCGCCCGGCAAAATTCCGTCGGTGTGCAGACCACGCTCAATACATTTGGAAAATGTATTGAGAATATCGTTCAAGTTTTTTCTGAGCTGATTTTCCGGCATGCCCAGGGCATCCTGGTTTTCAATCACCAGTTGCCAGGGCGGCCGTCCTGTTTTTACGCATTGATCGACGAATTCCTGAGCCGAATTATATGGATGCGGAACTTTGGCAAGCGACTCTTCATCTTCAGGCGGTCGCCGTTTGCCCGTATCATCAGTGTTTTCGATAAAGCCGCCACCAACCGAAAGAATAAGCTGCTCGGATATCAGCTTGTCGCTGTCATAGAGCCTGAAGCGCATAGTATTGGGATGCGGCAAACCATGCCCATCCATCAAAAAGCCCTGCCACAAAATATCAATAGATGGCGTGAATCTGATTTTCACCTTGCCCAGGTCAATGCTGCCTGTCGTTTCCAGATTGGGCATCGCAGACCAAATGGCATCCGGTTCGGCGGTTTTGGGGTGGAGCCCGATCAGCCCGGCGCAGACTGCACCATCTGTTGCGTGCCCTTGCCCGGTCGCTGCCAGACTGCCGAACAACTCAACTGTGACGTGCAAGAGATGACCGGCGGCGCCGCCCAATTTTTTGATATGCGGCTCGATTACGGTTTTCCTGAAATCAAGTGCGGCAATCATTGGACCGACAGTGTGCGAACTGCTTGGCCCAATGCCGATTTTAAACATGTCGAGAGGACCGATCAGGTCCGCGCGCGTTGGATTCATAGATTTACTTGTTTTTGCTTTATTTGTGCCAGAAGCCGATTCTACTACGATTGGCATGCCAATCGACTATGGTCCGGTTAAGGTCTTACCAGACAAAGCGCTCTCATTTGCATTGCTAGCACTGCTCCACAGGTAGGTCTGTTCGTCGAAACCGTCTGTGAGTTGCGCCAAAAACTATCTCCGCCGGTGAATTTGCTGATGCCGATGTCGTCAAAAAGGATGGAAACGATCTCGATTGATAAGTGTAATCTGCACAGAGCAAGAATCGAGCCCTTGTTCGTCGAGTTATCTTGCTTTGTAATTTTCGACTGCGCTGTCTCAAGCCTGCTAGCTTTCTATTGCCGGCCGGGTCTCTGACGTGTAAACGATATCGCAGAAGCTAGTGGTGCGAAAGACTCTCTGCTGAAGGTTGTTCCTCAGCCATTGACGAGAGCAAGGGTTTTCAAGTTGTCCGATGTTTGCCTGTCGGAAGCAATAGCAGCTAAGATGGCGGCTCGTGAATTGCTCGCTGCCAAGAAGCGTTGAATGCGTAATAATTTCAATCTCAACCTTTCTCAAAAAGCGTTCTTGCTTATTGCTGTTCCGCTAGTTGCTGAGCTGCTCGTGCTCGGCTGTTTGGCGAACGCACTGGCTGGAGCGGAGCAGGAGATACGGAAGGAGAGACACGCCCGATCGGTTGTGATGGAGTCGAATATTCTGCTCAATAATTTTCTCGACTGCAGTATTTACCTTTACGAAGTCGGACGCCTGCGTAAGCCTGGGGCAATAGAGCAGTTTGATCGGATGTTCGAACAAATTCCCTTGCGAATTCGCTCTTTGAAAATTGCGCTCAGAGACAGTCCAAATCAAGTCCAGGCGTTGGAGCGAATCGAGCTTGTTTCCGGAGAAGCAGTCGGTCTTCTCGGACAAGTCAGGAAAATGGCATTGGAGGGTGCTGGTGTTGCCGACGTGCAGGATCTGCGCGCCCAGCTAAGCAACAAAGCTACTGTGATGGTCGCCGCATTGCGGAAATTCGCCAGGCAGCAGGAACAGGCGCTTGTGGTCATGCCTGAAAGGGAAGCGGAAGCGCGCTTTCGCATTGTGCAGATTTTGAGCACAGGCGTTTTTCTCTCTGTTCTTATTGCTGTGCTTTTAGCCATTACATTCAACCGAACAACCACTCGCCGGATGTCGGTATTGATGGACAATACCAGAAGACTGGCGCACGGACAAAAGCTTAACCCAATGCTAGCGGGCCAAGATGAAATCGGCCAACTCGATCAAGTTTTTCACGAAATGGCGAGAGCTTTAGCTGATGCATCCAGGCGCAAAGCGGAGCTGATGTCTATGGTCAGCCACGATCTGCGTACACCGCTGACTTCCATGCAAGGATCCATGACGCTTCTGGCTGCTGGCATTATGGGCGAACTGACACCGAAGGCAGTGAATGAGGTTTCGCGCGCGGAGCGAAACGCCACTCGGCTGATCAATTTGATCAACGACCTCCTGGACATTGAAAAACTTGAAGCTGGTCAAATGGATATGGTCGTTGCCGACATTATGCTGCAGCCGGTTTTTGAAGAGTCGCTGGAAAGCGTCGCGCAGTTTGCCTCATCGCATTCCGTCAAGGTGGACATCGAACCGACCGGCCTTCAAGTTTTGGCCGACCACAACAGACTCATTCAAGTGCTAATCAATTTGATGTCCAATGCGATCAAGTTTTCACCGGAGGGAGAAACAGTCAGATTGCTTGCCAAAGACGATGGCAAAATGGTGGAAATTCAAGTTGTAGACAGAGGCAGGGGTGTGCCGGAAAGCCACAGAGAGGCAATCTTCGAGCGCTTCAAGCAAGTCGAGGCGACCGACGCCACAGAAAAAAAAGGAACAGGACTCGGTCTGCCGATTTGCAAGCTGATTGTTGAAAGTCACGGTGGCACCATTGGTGTCACAAGCGAAGCCGGAAGCGGTAGCACCTTCTGGTTCAAGATTCCAAAGTGTCCTTCATAGCCCCTTTCGATTTTCCGAATGAGAGCGCGTCAATCTGCGGCTCAGATAAGGTGACCCATCTCAGTAACTTTTGCCATGTAGTGTTGCCCGGAGGCATCAACCATGCGCGTTGCATAGTCAATGGGTGTGCCGCGGGTGGCTTCAAGCTCGTTTGAATTATCTGGTATTACCTGTTCTCAATGGTGTACCCCAGTCCGTGCACGGTCTTAATCAGCGCGCCGCTTTTTTCCGTTGATATTTTTTTTCTGAGCGTGCGCATGGTTGTGTATACGGTGTCGACACTGGAATCGGACTCGCTGTGCCAAACGCGGTCCAGTAGCGCCTCAGGGCTGAAAACTTCGTTGGGGTGTCGCAGGAGAAATTCCAGCAAGGCAAACTCTTTCGGCAAAAGGTGAACGTCTTCTCCTTCGCGCGATACCTTGCGCGCCGCCAGGTCCAGTTCAATCCCGCGCAGTTTTAGCTGGTTGCCGGTGGTGACGGCCGGACGCCTGAGCATGGCTCTGAGGCGCGCGGAGAGTTCTTTGAAGTGAAATGGTTTGGTCAGATAATCATCGGCGCCAGAATCCAGTCCCTGTTCCTTTTCCTCAATATTGCCCTTGCCTGTAAGCATCAGTACAGGAGTTGAGCCGCCCTGATTGCGAAATTGCTTGAGCACATCGACGCCGCTCATTCCCGGCAACTGCCAGTCGAGTATCACCACATCGTATTTGTAAAACTTGAGCCTGTCCGCCGCTTCAGGACCCTCTTTGACGATTTCGACGGCGTGCTGCTCGTGCTTGAGCCAACTTTCAATCTGCTGGCACATATCATTGTCATCTTCGACCAGAAGAATTTTTGCCATCTCAATTCCGATATCGCCGTCCATGTCTTAACTGCCCGGCCGGCGCGGCAATTATATAAGAATTAGTTTTGGATGAATTTTGGATGGGCTGAATAGACTTGGACTGACGGCATTCTTGAGGTCATAAGTGCAGTCGAAACTTTCCATAGCAGTCATATTCGCAGCCACTATGGCTGTGGCCGGGCTTTTGACGTTCGACCTGAGCGCAATACGCGGTTTTGAAAAGGAATATCGCCTGCGGCTGTGGGAGAAGTGCCGTTTTGACGGCGATTGCGCGTATATCGGCGGTGATTATCAGAACGCTCGCCTTAAGTATCAGGAGGCTGTCGACCACGCCGCCCATCTGGAAAAGAACAGCTTTCGTCAGGGAGTCAGCCTGGCCAATCTTGCCTCCGCTTGTGCTGGTGGCGGCGATCTGGCGGGTGCTCAGGCCCACTACAGGCAGGCTCTCAATGCTCTGGAGCGGGTTAATTACCCTCCCGGAGCCGCCGTCGAGAGGCAATTGTTGGCTGAAGATCTTATTTTTACGTTGAACAGGCTTGGGGAAGTGCTCATCAAGCTTAATGCCAGCGGCACTACAGTGGCTTTCTTCAATCGGTCTTTGTCCATGGCGGAGGCATTGAGTGCTTCCAACAAGGCATCCCGCGATGATCGAACTATTTCCAAGGAAATGGTGGAAGCACTTACAGGGCTTGGCACTGCGAATTTCGAGGTGAGAAAGTTTAGAGATGCCCGCATTCTTTACGAACGCGCTCTTGCGCTGGCAAACTCGACAATTGTCCCGGAATCGCTGGCGCGCAAGGTAAGAGTAAACCTGGCCGTGACATTGCAAGAGACGGGCGACGGCAGAAACCTGACCGGGATTATAGACAGCAGAGCCTGGCAGGAGGCTACCCACAATGCGGAGCAGGCAGCCGCCGTCGGGGACTACAAAAGAGCCGAAAATCAGTACCGAATCGCGGTAAATGCCCTGAAGAAAGCCGGTCCGGAGGACATTAGAACCTCTGAAACGATCGACCGCCTGGCAGAAGCTTGTTATATGAACGGGCATTATGACGATGCTATTGAACTCTATAAACGCGCGCTGAAAGTTAGCTCGCGGTTTACCAGAAGCTATGAAAAGAGAGACGACATAATCTCCCGCAAGCTGGTGTCCGCACTATTTGCTCGCTGCAGTTACGTAGACTTGGAGTCTGTTTTGAAAGACCAGTTGGCCAAGCGCCAGCGCGAATTCGGTATTTCTCATTCAAGGTGCGCCGAGATTTTGGGGAATCTTTGCCTTGTCTATTTGCGTACTGGACGCCCAGAGCTTGCTCGCGAGATTGCGCCTATAGCCATTGAGGGCTTGAAAAATTACAAACAGCCTAAAGTTCGCCATGCGCGGGCGCTCAGAGATCTTTCCACTTTTATGAGTGCGGAAGGAAACTATGAAAAATCCGTGGAATTGCTTGAAACATCAAAAGAAATCCTGATGGTTAAGCCAATCGAGCCGAGGATTCTCAATACTCGTATATGCGACATAGACATCGCCAAAAATCAAAGGGCAATGGGTGAGCTCGATTTGGCGCTCAAGTCCGTTGCCGCAACGATCAAAAAGCTGCGCTCGGGCCCCGGCTCGGTGGTGGCACTGTCTCTTGAAGCTGAAGCATTAAAGCTTGAGATTGAGATTCAAAAAGAACAGAAGCAAGCTGCCCAGGCGGCCAGAGCTGAGGCAGAGCTCGCAAAGTTGGGCAAAACGGCGCCTCTTTTTGTGGATTTTTGGTGCGATGAGCCTGACAAAACAAGGATTTAGTGGTTTTTGTTGACCTGTAATTAGGAAGCCGTCTGAGGTGCTTAATTCGGCATCCATGATAAGGGCGCTCCTGAGACCGCCTTTGTGTATAAGTTGCGTGCGGAAGATGCCTTGAGATTTGCACATTCAAGGCGTTCTGATTGAAAGGCTAGGATTGGGTCTGGATGTGCAAAGGATTTCAATTGCAGCCCGCAAAGTCTTTTAGTTGCAGATCGCCAATCCTTTAGTTGCAGATCGCCAAAGCCTTTAGTCGCAGATCCCAAAGCCTTTTGGCGTATTTGGTAATAAAACTAGCTGTGCAGCTGCCAATTTTGGTATAAATCAAGGCTTCATTTGCGGACCGGAGGAGATTGTCATGCTTACTTTGATGAAGCCGGAAATCGAGCAATATGCCCGGCAGAAGACCGCGTCTCATGGCGCCCTGTTGGAAAAACTGGCGACAGAGACGCTAGAAACCATGGAGTGGCCGGAAATGCTCACCGGACCTCTGGAAGGGCGATTCCTGAAGCAGATGGTCATGATTTCGGGAGCCAGGCGCATCCTGGAAGTTGGCATGTACACTGGCTATTCGGCACTTTCAATGGCTGAAGGGCTGCCGGAAGGCGGAGAGTTGATTACTCTTGAGATCAACGACAAAGCCATTGCATTTGCTAGTCGCTATTTTGATAACAGCCCGCACGGCAAGAAAATCAAAATCATGAAGGGCGCCGGACTGGATTCGATCAAGCAATTGACCGGTGAATTCGATTTCGTATTCATCGATGCCGACAAAGTCAATTACACAAACTACTACGAAGCAATTCTGCCGAAGCTCAAAACGGGCGGCATCATTCTCGTAGACAATGTTTTGTACAGCGGTGAAGTGCTTGATCCGCAAAGTGAAAACGCCAAAGCAATTCACGCTTTCAATGAGTTGGTCAGCAAAGACACGCGCATTGAAAAGGTGTTGCTCACGATCAGAGACGGTGTTTACTTCATCGTGAAGAAATAGACATCACCGGGAGAGCCGGCTGCCAGCCGGCTCCGGGGCGCCATTTTTGTCGCCCCTGCATCAAGTTTTTAGGCAGAGGTCCAGCAATAGTTCTGGCAAATACTTCTAACAAACAGTTCCAGCACGTAGTTCGAGCACATATATCCAGCAAAAAGTTCAGGGTACCAAGAGAGGTTTTTGGGATGAAACGCACCAGAGTGGTTGAAGCACTTGATGCAAAAATGATTGGGCAAAAAGTAAAACTGTGTGGTTGGGTGCGCACGCGGCGCGACTCCAAAGGCGGTTTTTCTTTCTTCGAGCTTAACGACGGTTCTTCAATGAAGAGTGTTCAAGTTCTCGCTCCGGCGGAATTGTCCAACTACGAGTCGGAGCTTCTTAAAGCAAGTATAGGCAGCAGTTTGGAGATTCATGGCGAGATCGTTGAATCGCCCGGCAAAGGGCAAGCGACAGAAGTAAAGGCTACTGAAATTCGCGTGCTTGGATATGCTGATGCGGCCACTTTTCCTTTGCAGAAAAAAGGGACTTCTTTTGAATACCTTCGAACAATTGCTCACTTACGTCCTCGCACCAATACATTTGGTGCAGTCGCTCGTGTGCGCAATGAGATCTGCAAATCAATTCACAACTTCTTTCAATCGCGTGGATTCATATACGTCCACTCGCCAATCATCACCGCCAGCGACTGCGAAGGCGCCGGGCAGATGTTTCGCGTCACTACCCTCGACCTCCTGAAAGTGCCAACTAAGAACGGCGAAGGTGCTCCTGAAGTTGATTACGAACAAGACTTTTTCGGAAAGGCAACAAGTTTGACCGTCAGTGGTCAATTGGAAGCAGAAGTATATGCCACCGCTCTTAGTGACGTTTATACATTCGGGCCAACCTTCCGCGCAGAGAATTCGAACACTTCACGCCACCTGTCCGAATTCTGGATGGTAGAGCCTGAGATGGCTTTCTGCGATCTGGAAGGCAATATGGATACAGCAGAAGCGTTTCTCAAAACGATTTTCTCCGATGTGATGAACAACTGTGCAGATGATATGGCTTTCTTCAACGAGCGCATTGACAAGACAATTTTGGAAACACTGACAGGTATCGTCAACAGTAAATTTGAACGACTTTCTTATACGGAAGCGGTCGAGATTCTCAAGAAATCCGGCGCAACATTCGAATTTCCTGTTGAATGGGGCATCGACCTGCAGTCAGAGCACGAGCGCTATTTGACGGAACAGACGTTCAAAAAACCAGTAATTCTCTACGACTATCCGAAAGACATCAAAGCGTTTTACATGCGTCTGAATGAAGATGGAAAAACAGTGCGAGCAATGGACGTGCTCGTTCCAAAAGTCGGCGAAATCATTGGCGGCAGCCAGCGTGAAGAACGCCTGGAAAAACTGGAAGAACGCATGATCTCCTGCGGTCTGCCCCCGGAAGAATACTGGTGGTATCTTGATCTCCGCAGGTTTGGAACGGTTCCGCACGCCGGCTTTGGACTGGGTCTTGAGCGCACCGTTCAGTTCTGTACTGGCATGGGCAATA
The DNA here is from genome assembly GCA_020854255.1 of Candidatus Melainabacteria bacterium. Lineage (GTDB taxonomy): Bacteria > Cyanobacteriota > Vampirovibrionia > Obscuribacterales > Obscuribacteraceae > QKMZ01. The sequence continues at coordinate 8,469 of JADZFV010000120.1, forward strand.
TTCGCGATGTCATCCCATTTCCACGCGCACCAAAGAGCGCTGAGTTTTAAGCTGTTCCTGAAAATAAAAAGTGCCGGCCTTTGGGTATAAATTAGAGGCTGGAGGGTTGGTTTGGACAAGCCGTTTGACGAAAAAGTCTCTGATAATCGGCTCGAACTGGTCCCCTTTGGTTTGGACCAGAGCGCTGTTCCCTTTGTTGAGGCAGAGACCTGTCCGGCCGAAACAACGCAAGGAAGCACCGATTTTACTCTTGTCGCCATGGACGGATTGAGGCGATCCGGCGGCTGCGCAAATCAATGAGTGCACGTAAAATTGTAGGGACGCGCATGGCGTCGACCCTACAATGTTTCGCCTTCAGGTTGCGAGGCGACTTTTACTTTCTGCTGTTGCTTTCTGAGCAAATCTTTGGCGTCGATTTTGATGAAGCAATCAACAATACGCTTGTTGTCGCTCATCAATCCAAGTTCTTTTGCTGCTGCTTTTGATACATCAATGACGTGATTCGGAGTATATGGTCCGCGGTCATTGATAGTCAGCGTACAGGTTTTGCCGTTTTTGCGGTTGACGACTGTAACTTTGGTCCCAAAGGGCAAATGTTTGTGAGCGGCGGTAAGTTTGCCTTCATCGTAGGCTTGACCTGACGCGGTTTTTTTCCCATGCAAGTCGCTGCTGTAGAATGCGGCTTTTCCCGCAAAATCAGCGGTCTGACTTACTGCCTCAGTTGTTTCTTCGCTAAATGCAGCAGGTGCGACTGTGAAGACCAGTGCTACCGTCAGTAGTGCGCAATTGAATTGGCTCGATTTGTTTAAAACGGGCATTGCATTCTCCGTTAGTAGCATTCAACCGTATTCCACTTTGCAAACAACTCGCCTGCAGCGAGATGTCTGGAAAGCAATAATGGATATGTATCGGCGTTTGGGTCTTCCTTCAGAATTGTCTCTGATTCTTAAGAATTTGCATTAGAATTTAGATTCCCTTGGCAGCTTTCATGTCCCGATCCGGTCTCTGGAAGAGAATTACGCCGGCAACTGCGGCAATATTGAAAAAGATGACCACTGCGATTGCGGCGTTGAAATTACCGGTAGCCTGCAAGATAAAACCAGTTACGCTTGGCGCAAGAATTCCACCCAGGGCAAAGAAGCTATCCATAATTCCAAGGCTGGTGGCCGCCCTGTCTTTGGCTAGATCGGTGTTGAGTGCATAGAAGCAAGCGTTGGGCATCAAGCCGATTCCGATTCCCAGTGAAATCATTACCATGGCGACGTTGAGTTCGTGAGTGAACATCAAAGGAATTAAACACAAGGCCGATATCAGCTGGCAGACCCAGATCATGTGTGTGCGAGCCAGTCGCGCGCTGCCGGTTTTTTTCATCAACCAATCGGAAATGAATCCGGCGGCTGCAAGCAAAACGGCTGCAGTAAGCCAGGGGGCGACGACGAATAGACCGACTTCTTTCAGATGCATGTTGTAGGTTTTTTCTAAATAACCAGGCAACCAGTTCATAGCGAAGAACAGCAGATAACCGAAGGCGAAGAAAGCGATATTGTTGGACATCAAAGATGGATTGAGCAGCATGAACTTCCAGGTGGTCTTGCCGGCCGTCAGATGATGCGATCTTCTATCGGCATCATTGCCGTCGCGAGTGTGCGATTGACCTTCGCGGATGTAGTGGAGCTCAGCGTCGGAAACATGTTTGCTCGACTCCGGGTAATCGCGGAAAAGAATGACCCAGGCCACAGACCAGATTACGCCCAGCGCTCCGAGGACGACAAACATCCCCTTCCAACCGAGGTTGACGATGAGCGTGGTGATCAGTGGTCCGCCCAGGACGCTGGCAAAAGGAACAGCGGCCAGCCCGATTGCTGTCGCCCGGGCGCGCTCTGTGGTGGGCAGCCAGTCAGCCACGGCGCGAGTCAGGGCGGGGAAATGGGGCCCTTCGGCGATGCCGAGGAAGAGCCGGAATGCAAACAGAATCCAAAAACCGGAGGCTAAGCCCATCATTGCCGTCACTGCCGACCAGAGGATTGCGGCAATCGGCCAGACCTTATGAGCGCCCCATTTGTCGACCATGATGCCGCCGACTGTGGTCATGACCATGTAAGTGATGGCGAATGCAGAGGCGATCATCCCGAACTGAAGGTCATTGATGCCGAACTCGCCTTCGATGGCTTTGCGCGTGTACGAAAGCGCCGACCGGTCGAGGTAATTAATGAGGGTGATTATGAAACCGAGGGAGATGATCACCCAGCGATAACTGCCGGCTTTTCCTGAAATCGAATTGACTCCTGTATACCCGGACCTGTCTGCTGAACCGGTCGCCGTATCAGCCACGGTTTTGACCGCCTTTTCCTGGGTTCCGTTCATCTGACCTCCTGAGGGCTATCGGCTGTCCGACGCGAATTTTGCCCAGCTAGCCGGGGCTTCTGCCTGGCATCAGAGAAGCAAAACCATCTACGTGATTGAACAGAGAATATTAACGGATAATGCGTCGGTTTTTGGCTCTTTGCGGGGGAAGTAAGTAGAAGCAGAGGAGCTATTTGCTAGATTTTATCTTTGGCTTTGAACTTTTTTTCGGCATGACTCGTCTTCTAAAAGTAAGGGCCATTTATTGGCCAATCCTATATGGTGGGAAGTCACTATGGAGAAGTACTAATGAAATTATTGGAAAAACTGCCGGTCGCCCTATCCGGCATTTGTTTGGCGTTCCTGTGCAATAGCCCTGCCCTGGCGCAGGAAATCGATCTGCCTGAGGGTGTTGCCGATGGACCTCCACCTCCTATGGAAGGCATGGTTGAGATAAGCCTGGACGATGACGGCAATCCTGAGTTCAATATTGCCATGGATGCCAATGCTATCCAGATGGCTGCTCCAGGTGGACCTCGCGGCGGTGCTGGCATGATGATGCGCAGAGGCTTTGCTGGACGTGGCGGCGGCGGATGCCCATTACTGGGAGCGCTGGACCTCTCGGACGATCAATACGAGAAGTTTTACGCCCTGAAAAACTCATTCATGGACAAGGTCGGACCCAAAGTTCTGGAAATCCGCACCAATCAAAGGCATCTTAAAGATTTGATGACCCAGACCTCAGTTGACGCCAAAGCGGCACGTAACATGCAGGATAGGATCAATGGGCTGAAGGCGGATGTCGCCAATATGATGCTTGACAATCGCCTGGCCATGCACGATGTGCTCAATGAAGAGCAAAGAAAGAAGGTTCGCGATTTCGTCATTAAAGGTGGTCGCGGAGTGCATCATCGCGGTCCTCGTCCCATGAAGATGGAAAAGAAGGACGGCTAGGAAGCCGGCACATAAAATTGTTTGCTTCTGCTTGCCGGACATACAAATGTATGTATAATATGTATATGTAGGACTGATTGCACTGCCCATAAGTAAGTAGTGCTGCACCCTATGCGCGAGTGTCTCCCGGGGCCCTCGCGCACAGGCAGGTGCTGCTTGCGCGCATTTTCGGGCAGGTATTGGTGTTGGCGCGGTGAATTATCGAATTAGGCAGATTCCATTTAAATTTGTACTTTTAGCTTGAATGTCGTGACTTAATACACAGCCAATCTCATCAGTGACTGTCGCCGTGAGCTTAATCTATCTTTCTTCTCCTAATTTTTCGGCAAGCGCCTGTACTAATATTTGAGTAGATCGACTCTCAAAGTGTCAAACTAATCACTTCTGCCCACCCTCAGATACCTACGGTGCGTGATATGAAACTGGCTAAAGCACTAAGCGGATTCTTGCTCTTCTGTGTTTTGCAAGGAGCGTCGGCCGACACTAAGTGTCTGGCCGAGTGGTATGACAGCGATCGCTCTTGCCTGGAGAGAGCGCGAACGCTTTTCGGCACCGGACAATTCGACGAAGCACAAAAGGCGCTGGACAAAGGCCTGGCACTCAATCCACGCAATGCCGAACTCTATTATTTCCGCGGCGTGCTGAACAGCACGCTTAAACATTACGACCTGGCATTAGTTGACATGGATCAAGCGATAAACTTGAATCCGAATTACGCCGCCTATTACATCGCTCGCGGCACTCTATATTCAAACCAGGGCAAACACGACCTGGCGATCAAAGATTTTGACCAGGCCCTGAGATACGAGCCAAGAAACGATTCGGCAAGAGTTAACAAAGAATATTGCCAGGGCGAAATACAAAAGCTAGCTGACGCAGCTTCCGGCAAAGACAAAATTATAAGCGCTCCCAATTTGGGTGTTGCTGTTTCTACAGCTGTTCCTATTCCAGTGCCGAAAGTTGCCAGAGAAAAGCACACCAAAAGAGGCGGCACGGATGTCGCTACCATTGCTGACAACAGTGCTGAACTGTCCAGGCTGACAAAAGAGCTTGAGGCGAAACAAAAACAAAAAGATCAAGAAGCGGTTTTGGCTGCAAAACTTGATGCCGAACGCAAAGAAAAGGAAGAACTTCTGCGCAAACTTGCAGAGATAAAAGTCGCCTCTCGCACAGCCGACAAAAAGGCCGAGGCAGAAGCAAAGCCCGAAGACAAGCCCGTTAAGGATAAGTGGGCTTTGATCATCGGCATCAGCAAATTCAAAAATCAATCTTTGAATCTGAAGTATCCGAGCAAAGACGCTAAAGACTTCTATGATTATCTGGTCGGCGACGGCAAGTTTCAGAAAGACCATGTGAAGCTGCTTCTGGACGACCAGGCCACGAGAGGAAATATTCTTTCCGAGCTTGGCGACAGATGGTTGCCCAGAATGGCGGCACCAGACGATCTGGTTTTGATTTATTTCTCCAGCCACGGTAGTTCATCCGACATGGATGTCGGCGGCGTCAATTACCTTCTTGCCCACGACAGCGAGCCCGATCAACTTTTCGCCTCCGGACTGGCGATGCAAGATCTGACGCGTGTTATCAAAGGTCGCGTTCACTCCGACAGAGTCGTGCTCATACTAGACGCTTGCCACAGTGGCGCGGCAGAACCGGAAGCTAAAGGCCTGGTAAGAGTGAAGAACGTAGATGCCGAAGCAATCGCGCAAGGCACAGGACAATTGGTCATTTCTTCAAGCACGCCCAGCCAGGTTTCATGGGAGTCGAAAGAAGTGGCTAACTCAGTGTTTACTCGCTACCTCATAGATGGCTTGAAATTCAAGGGTGACAAAACCACCCTTGGCGAAGCGTTCAGTTTCATGAAAGACAAAGTGCAAAACGAAGTCTTGCGTGCACGTGGAGTGCTTCAGACACCAGTCTTGAAGAGCAAGTGGCAGGGCAGCGATATCATCATCTCGGCACCGCCTATAGAACCACGAGTGGGGCTGTAGGATTGTTCTGATTCGCCAGGCGATCGAACTTGCAGCAATCTATTACGGCGGCTGCAAGTTTTTGCACAGATTGCCGGTAGGGCATCGACTAACGGTTGAGTCGTTCCTTCTTTCTAATTTCTGAAGCGCGATCTTCCATACTGATTGCCGGAGCCTTTTTGCCCAGTTTGTGCAAGGCCAGCGAATATTGATGAAGCGTTTCGGCGAGATCCAGATTATCTTGATCGCACTTGGTCTGTATATCCACCGCCTGCCTGTAGAGTGGCTCCGCCAGGGCAAACTTGCTTTGCGCGCAGTAAATGTCCGCGAGCAACTTGAGACAAATAGCAACTCTGGGATGATCCGGACCGAGGCCTTTGATGCGAAATGCCAGGTAACGCTTGCAAGTACCCTCAGCTTCGGCAATCTTTCCTTGATCTTGATACATAGAAATGAGGTTTTCGAAAGCAGTAGCCATATTCGGATTGACGGCGTCTTCCTTTCTTTCGTAGATTGCCAGAGTTTCTTTGAATAAAGGCTCTGCTGCCTCATAATTGCCGAGGCGATAATGAAGCGTAGCCAGCCGGTTCAACGTTAGAGCGACCTGGCTGTGCCTTGGACCCAATGATGCCTTGAGATTTTCAGCTGCCCTTTCGAACAGAGGCACTGCCTTTTTGTATTTCTTTTGCTCGAAATTGAGCATAGCCAGTTCATTCAATGTCAGACCAACGTCTTGATGCTCCGGTCCGTATGCGCTTTCTCGAATAGCCAGCGCACGAGTGGCGAGACTCTCTGCTTCAGGGTAATCATTGTTGTGTCTGTGCAGGTGGACGAGTTTGTCGAGAACAAGGGCGACATCCGGATGCTTTGGGCCCAGCGCTCTTTCGTAAACGCAAACAAGTCTTTGCCAGAGCGGCAAAGCCTCATCGTGGCGGTTTTGCAGCAGCAAGACTTCCGCCAGCTTGCTCAAAGGTTGTCCGATTTCCGGGTGTTCTGCACCATATGAATGCTCGCTTATCGTGAGCGCACGCTGCAGCAATTTTTGTGCTTGTTCATAGTGTGCTTGAGATTGAAATACCAGAGCCAGGTTTGTCAGGCTTTCGGCGACGTCGGGATGATACTCGCCAAGAATGCGTTCCTGCGCCGTGATCAAATTTGCCAAACACTCCTCTGCTTCCGCCAGTTTGTTTTGCGCTCTGAAAACCGCCTCCAAATGTTTGAGATAATCGACCAGTGTTTTTTCATACGCCGGATCTTTTCCTTCTTTCAATTTGCTCAGGTTGGCAATGGCGCGAAGCAGCAGTGTTTCTGCTTCTTCGTGTCGTCCTGTTTCGTAATACAGGGCGGCAAGGTGGTTGAGCTGCGCTCCGACGACTGGATTTTTGGGTCCGAAATGTTGCTCTTGAATGGCAAGCGCGCGTTTCAAAAGCGGCTCAGAAAGCACAAAATTCTTCTCTTCCAGATATGCCTGTGCCAGATTTTGCAGGGTTTCAACTAGTGCCGGATCATCTTTTGCGTGATGCTTTTCCTGAATGGCGAGATAGCGCTGAAAGAGGGGCGCTGCCTCGAGATACTTGCGCTCTGCCTGCAG
>JADZFV010000121.1 GCA_020854255.1 Candidatus Melainabacteria bacterium
CGTGCTGTCATTTTTGTGAATCACCGGCAGGCGCCTCAGCGCATGGAAAGCCGAATGATGGGATTTTCGCCCTCCAACCCCGAATGTCTGGATACCTTCCAGTTCAGCGCCTTCAATTCCATTTCGATGATGTTCACTGCATCAGGCAGGTACTTATCGATAGGAACATCGAGAGGGGGCCCGCAGAACTTCCGGATCTTGCTTTGGCACTCTCCACGCAGTTCTTTAACCATGCGCTTGAGTTTCTTTATCCTTAGCTTTCCGAGAGCCTGATCAGGCGCGGTGAGGACTTTAGAGCTTTTAGACTGTTTCTTTTTCTGATTCTTTTTCATTGAAAGAAGTTTTAGGCCGCATGAAAGCAAGCCGGTGATTGAATTCCTGAAGACACGGCTTTCCTGCCGGACCGGTTACAGGCCGGTCAGGAAGAGAGTCAAAGCTTGCAGGTATTTGGGTCTGTCGGACGGAAACACTTCGGTGTGAGTCGAGAACGGCAGATAGAGAACACTTTTGGAATCTTTGGCGGCGAAATACATTTCGCGCGTGTGGTCCGGCGGGATCATATCGTCTTTCAAACCGTGCACAAACAGGATAGGCGGGTGCGATTTTGTCACCACCACCATATTGTTGAGCTTGCCGGTGAACATGAAAGAAGGATAGATCCTCAAGAAAGGAACCTCTTGCTTGGCGATTTTCTCAAGCGAACTGAAGCCGGATTGCAGCACTATGCCAGCAGCCTGGCGCTGGGTGGATAGATGCGTGGCAGCAGTTGTACCGAGTGAAATACCGAAGAGCACGATGTGCTCGGCTTTGTATTTCAGCGAATCGACCATGAAGTCGTAGGCACTGACTGCGTCTTCGAGCCAATGCGAGATGGTCGCCTTGCCTGCGCTTTTGCCGTAGCCGCGCGGCTCATAGATGAATACGGATGCACCGCTTTCAAGCAAGAGTTCGATGAACTCGAGGTGTCTGGGTATATCGCCGGAATTGCCCTGATGGACCAGGTAGATGAATGGACTGGTTTTGTTTTCGAAGAACCAGCCGCGCATCATGTTGCCATCTTTAGCTTTAAAAGACATTCGCCAATTTTTGTACTGGTCGAACGCTCGAAGCTTAATTGAATCCCCTAAATGGATTTTTGTGCGGAACAGCTTTTGGGCGTAAAGGCCAGGGCTGACCCGGGGCGATAGAACAATCCACAGCACGACGAGACACGCCAGGACCAATAGGGCAATCGGGTGACCCGAAAGCCAGTTTATTAGCCATTTCATTTCGTTTGTTTTTAGATGTTAAACAATCGGCCCCCGCGCCCTGACCTCGGCGAAAGCAACGCGGCTCCACAGCTCGCGCGCGCTTTCGACAGGTTCTACGGATTAAGGTGCCGTCTGAACACTCTGCGCAAGCCGTACATCAGTCCGAAGAATGCGAACGCCGCTGCGATCGGATGCCCTGCCTTAAGCAGAGAACCACTGATGAAGAGCGTTACGCATACGCCGGCAACTGCTGCCAGCATCAGTCCGATTGTGTGCAGAATTTTCATTGTTGTGTCATTTAACTGATGACGCCGCCTGCTTTGAGAACCTCTCTTTTCAGCCCGCCCGGTATCAAAACACGGTCGGACGGCGTGATGCCTTCGGCTGCGTCGAACTTCTTGCGAAGAGAGAGCAGGGCATCGTCGAACACGTCAGGCGCAAAGTAGCGACCTTCGGCATAGAGAGATCCGTCGCTGCGCACTTCCAGTCTTCCGGAAGGCAGCAGGGAGGAGTCGAACTTTAGGAGCGTGGATAAAATTGCGTCGTTCAAGCCGGCTTCATTTGCAGGCATAACGCAGGTGATTTTTTTGTCTTCATGAGTGAAGACAGCGACGGTTTCCGGATTTCCCAGAATGTCGAGACTACTTACCTTTTTCATTTTTAGTGAAATTTATGGAGGAAGGCACTAGATGCCCTCCTCCGGTTAAACAATTGTTTTGTCCGCATTTCTGCGGTTTCGCCTGGCGGCGATTTCGCCATTGCATGCGCCTTTGCAGCGGGCGGCGCCTGGCGTCGCCCCTACAATTACTTGCGCTCAAGCAACTGCAACGCGATGCGTTGGCAATATTCATCGACACTCTTCACTTTCACAGTGACGATCTCGCCGATTTTGATTGCTTTGTCACCATCGCAGCCGGCTTTCTTCAAGTCGGAGATGTGCAACAGTCCGTTGATGTCGGAACCGATATTCACGAACACTCCGTACTCATAAGAACGCACCACCTTGCCGGTGTAAGTCTGGTCTTTGGCCAATTGCTTCTGAAACACGTACTTGTCCAGTCTATTGGTCGCCAACCAAACCTTGCCTTCTTTGGCATCGACGCGCTTTACTTCAAAGTTACGTACTTCGCCGACTTTAACGACGTCCGTAATTGATTTGCCGGGCACAGTTGTGATGTCGCGGCTGTACATGATGCCGGTCAAACCCTCGCACAATTCAACAAGAACGGCTTTCTCACCGTCTTCCAGGTTGAGGATTTTCTTCACTTTCCCTTCAACGATAACCCCTGCTTCCAGCTGTGCAACAAGGCTGCGTGTGTAAGCCATGCTTGCCTTAGTGTTGCTCACAACCAGGTCGCCGAAAGGACCACGGTGCGGGTCAGCCTTGATCACCACCACTTCGAGGCTCTGATTGAGCAGACTTTCGATGTTGTGGCGGTCTTGCGTCTCCCTGAAAGGAAGGAATCCGCGGATGCCTTTGAGGAGCCCTTGTTCAAAAACGATGCGCAAACCAGCGATGCGCTGAGTACGTTTGTCTTTGGCAACGAAGAACGCACGTGCTGTAACAACTTCGCCGCTTTCTTTCAATTCGTCTAACTGCTTCCATCCCAGGTACTTCAGGTGCGACAGTTTGGCAGCCTTTTCATACTCGGCATGTTCAAGCACCCAGAAAGTTGCGGTGTCACCAACATTCAATCCGCCGGCTTCTTCAGTAGGGCAAAAGCCATCGCATTTCGTACCGAAATCGATGTAGACTCCGTCTTTTACCTTTTGCACAACTTCGCCAGTCACGAATGACTGACTTTTCACTGTGCCGCCAACATTCATGTTCGATACGAACTCTTCGAATGCTGCGTTTTCTTCTTTAGTAATGCCGAGGGTCTCGATTGCGAACTCTGGGAACTCTGCATTGAACTGTGCGTCCAAATTCTGATTGGACAGCTTTTCATTTACTTTCTTCATTTTTGAAATTTTTATGCTTCTTGCGAAGCGGTTTGACATAAGCGATTCCGCAATAGCGGTTCGCCATTTTCTAGATATCGACGCATCGCTCAGGCGATTGAGGCAGTAGCTGTGCTTTGTGCTGTGGAGCTGGGTTTCTGTGGTTGCTGTTGTCTTACGCCGAGAGAAGAAATCGATATTTGAATTCAGCCTAAATAAAACGCCCCATTAAACACAACACATAATCGCCAGAATTAACCTCACAATCGCTTGTTCCTGCGGGCTTCTCTGTTGATCCGCTAAAACGGGAAGATAAATTCGATTAGAAAAGTGCAATCGTAAACTGACTCACTTGATCGCACAGGGAAGCGCCGCCTTTTGCGCCAGAAGCGTTGTACAAGCGCCGTCCCTCGCGATGGAGCGCCGGCGGCTCGCCGGCTTTTGCGCTTCTCGCTTAGAAGTTAAGCATTTCATCTCCTGCGAATTTTCCGAGCGCCAGAAAGAAAGCGGCGCTAGCGGCTGAAATTCTCATGTCGTATTGCTCGCGCAGATTTGTAAAGCAACTCATGCAGAGCAACTTGGCGAACTGCTTCATTACATGCATGCCAATAAACACAAAGGAAGTCCGTGTGCTTCAGAAGTGGTAGAATGGTGAAATGGTAGAAACCGGAAAATAGTGGTAGACAACAAAGATCAAGGCAAAGCGGATCAGTCTCATGAGTATGAACATCAAGAACGAAGAAGCACATAAACTGGCTCTAGAACTTGCTGCAATAACTGGAGAAAGCATCACAGCTACAGTGACTAACTCTCTGCGCGAGCGTATCGAGCGACTGCGCGCTAATCCTGCAGGAAATCTATCTGAGCGAATCGTACAAATCGGTGCCGATTGTGCAAAGAGGCTCAAGGGGCCAGCACGAAAGCTCGACCATGGAAAAATGCTTTACGGTGAAGATGGTTTGCCGAAATGATCATCGACACATCTGCACTGCTTGCCATTCTGCGCGGAGAACCAGAAGCTCGCTCCTTTGCTCGCGCAATCGAAAAAGCAAACGTTCGGCGTCTTTCTGCTGCCAATTACGTGGAAGCTGGAGCAGTCATTGACCGCAGTGAAGACCCAATCGCCAAAAGGAGACTGGATGAATTGATCAAAATTGCCAATATTTCCATTGAGGCGGTTACTGAGACTCAGGCAAAAGTAGCAAGAGAAGCCTATCGCGATTTCGGCAAGGGCAGCGGTCATCCAGCCGGACTCAATTTTGGCGATTGCTTCGCATATGCGCTCGCCCGGGAATTGGGCGAACCACTACTATTCAAGGGAAATGACTTTTCACATACAGACATTTCTCCGGCAACGCCTGCAAAATAAGACTACATCGCTATAAAATTGCCTTGATATTTGGACTGTTTTTTTGGGGGGGGGTATTGTCGCTTTTTACTATATGGATGAATAGATCTGGCTCCAAAAGCGGAAGGAGAAAAGTCGATTCGGCGACTTCCGCTTTCCGCTTTTAAATTCAACCATTATCGAATTGCCCCAGCGAAGAACAAAAGGGACAAAACCACGCCCGTGGCACCGAAGCTAAGGACGAACATCGAGATCCACACAGAAGCCGAAAGCGACTTGCCGCGAAACGGTGCAATGCCATCTGTGAACCGCGTCAAGCTATACGGAGGCCTGCGGTATTCACCAATTTCCGAAGAAAGTCGCTGGCGGCCCGAGGCCTTGCGATATTTGCCCATATCATAAGGCGAGTAGCGAACTGGACTGAAGGTCCATGCGTTCGACTTCGGATTTAGACGCCATATTTGACGCCCGGTCCACCCAACTCAGCAAGAAGCTCTTCCAAAAACGTATTCTGCGACAAGCGCAGCTCATTGGTGTTTCGACCGCGTTGAAAAATGACGAACAAGACCGGCCCGCGTAGAAGTGTGCTCACCTCCCCGACAAGCACGCTGGCACCGTTGTCCGTCTGTTTCAACGTTCCTGTTTTTCCAACCAATACACCCTTCAACCGGCTATCTGCAAAACGTTTGTAAATCGTCCCATGGTCCGTACCGGCGATCGGCAAAGCATCGTCCAGATCCAATTTAAACTTGCTGAGAAGCTGTTTAAAGCCTCTCAGTGCGGCGATCATAGCCCGGGGAGTGACACGATTCACTTGCAGCCCTGAGGAGGTAGCAATCGTCAATTCATCGCTTGAAATTGCAAAATCAGCACGGCACGTCTTAGCTACTGCCTGGGTTCCGCCAGCGAGGTTGCCGAAGAAGGCTGCCATATCGTTGTCGGAGCGAGACAGCATGTCCTTAAGTAGAGCAAGAATCGTCTCGCTCTGGATTTCCGTCAATCGCACAGCTTGCAGAGGTGCCGCCTTCACCTGCGCACTTTTCAGTTTGACAGCGACTCTTTCAGTTCTGAGCGTTCGTACCCGCCGTTTCTTTCCGCCTCCGAAGAGTCCCTTCAGAGCATTCGCGGATTTCTGACCGGGCGCAATGCCTGCGAATTTGAAATCAGGACTGACGAAAAGTGATGCGTCAACAGTGGTGATGCCGTGCTTTCTAAACTCGGCAAAAACCATACGCAAGCTCGCCAGGTTGAAAAATGGGTCGCAGCCCTCGAAGAAGATGTCTCCTCTAAAAGAGCTTCCTTCAGTGGCACCGTCCAGCAAGACTCTGGTCTCGAATTTGAAGTCCGGTCCGAATTGTTTGAGAGTGGCGTAGGCAGTAAGAATTTTCACTGCCGACGCGGGGTTGAATGCAATATCAGGGTTTTGCTCGTCGATAATCCGACCGTCGAGCTCTTCCACAAGATACCCCTGCGACTCACGTACGGGCCGCTCTTTATCTGCGTTGGCGGATACAGTCAGATTTGCCATATTGTTCGACTCTGTTGCAAAAGTGTCAGCGACACCTGCCGTCCAAGTAAAAGTAAGAGCAACAAAAACCGCGACATAGCGGCAGCAATTGCGCAGAAAAAATCGTCTCCAGCCAGGCACTCGCATCAACAAGTGCTGACTGATTCTTTTTGAATTTTGCATGTCAGTCATCTCCTTGGTTTTGCTGAAACACGTAACGCCTGGCATTAGCGATTCGTCAGCAATTCTCTATGGCAAGAGCGCATCGAATGCGCCCAAATAAAACAAACAGCGCGATTGCTGTTTGTTGTTGATCCTGTCCACCTGTTTGTCAGGAAGAGTCCGGCAGGTTTTAGGAACATTGATTAGTAGATTTGGCTAAAAACAAGCTCGAAAGCCAATCCCAAAAGGAACATTGCCGGAAAGTAATCCAGACGGATCAACCCGTGAATGTTCCAACTCGACTTGTAATAACTCTTTTCAGATGGCGAGGCGCCAAGCAGCAAACGCAACGCCAACACGCCTAAGTATTCGACAATCCAGATAAACACGGCGTAAATGACATGAAAAAGCCTCCTTTTTACACTTGAAATACTTTCAAAAGAACCTTCCTTTCTCGGTCCTCGGGCATCCCGCGATGGCTATTTCATCTAAAAGAAACACCAGCTAGTGACGACCGGTTCAAGACACACGCTCGAAAGCGAAAAAGGAGAACCGCAAAAGTGTTTTTTCCAGTGATTGGGTTTGCGAAAACCAACGATATGAGGAGAGAAGAGAAAATACTTCCACACTAACATCGCGCTGCCTGCGCACAAACAATGATCTCCAGCGCAGTCGTAAAAACCGCAGGCTTCACCATTGGGCAGGGAGAACTAGTATTAATATCTGACGCACACAAGGTTTTCTTGCTTGAAAAATAGAACCGGCCGCTGGCGCCGAACTCTGCTCAAAGCGGTATTGTTCTGAAAAAATACTAGTGCAGGGGCGCCCGGCTCGGTACGTCCCGAGAACGACAAGATGGTAGAATCCAGTACCAGATCCCGGTTGGCGCCCTTTTCAAGTCTTTCCTTTGCAGGAGTTCGGTGTGAATCAGCGGGCGCAAAAAATCCGGCTGCCGCAGCTTAAATTGGCGCACAAGGGCATCATCATTGTCGTCATTCCGCTGCTTGTTCAAGCGGGCTGCTATCTCGAACTGAAGCGCCAACTGGCGGCTTCTGAGGCACGAACAAAACAGGCCGAATTACGCAGGGAAATTGTCAGTCGAGTCAATGCTTTATTCTTGAACGGCTTTTACGCCTTCAACTCACTGGTAACCTTCAATACCTATGGTGGAGATGTGCGCAGCCGAAGCCGCGATCAATACCTTATGATGGTAAAAACACAAATCGATGAGCTTGCCGTCAGGCTGGAGCGCGATGCCAACGAACCAATGACGGCGGAAAGTTTGCGTGCAGATGGAAAGGCCTTTACCAGGGCGTTCGAGGCCTGGAATTCAAAAATAGACCGAAGCGACAACCAGGCCTTGTCTCTGCTTGCAAACGTCAAGGCCAACGACCGATTTAAGAATGCGTCGATCAGATTCTTGATGCGACTTAGAGAAGTTGGCGAATCGCAACAAGCGAAGTTGGCCCCGGAAAGTTCACATGAGCACGATACCCGAACCGAGTTGCAACGATCGCTGGACGTGACTGTTTCACTCAGCGCCTTCATCGCAATCCTTTTGGGAATCTTCTTTTTGCGAGGCACCGTCAGTCAATTGTCAGTGCTGAAATCGAACGCCGCACGCTTTGCGCGCAAAGAATTTTTGCACGCGCCGCTTAGCGTCAAGGACGAGATTGGTGAGGTGGACAAAGTTTTCCATGAAATGGCCGACGCCCTGACGGCAGCACAAGTAAAAGAGCACGAGATGCTGGATCAATTGCAGTCCGGCAAAGACAGGCTCGATCGCGTTATTGAGAATATTCCGATTGCAGTCGTGGTTACAGACGAGAAAGGCACTGTCCAATCTTTCAATTCCTCTGCTGAAAAAACCTTTCTCTACAAACGTGATGACATTCAAGGAAAGTCCCTGACCAAACTTTTTGCCAATGCCGACCAGAATGGCGGCGCTGTCGAGTTTTTAAATAGTCTCACGGGCGCTGAATCTGTGCAATCGCTGCAAATGGAAGCTATGTCTGCAGAAAAGGAGATGATACCGGCTGAAGTGTCGGTTACTCGCTTCGACAGCCCAGAAGGTGTGCGTTATCTAGCCACAATCAAGGACATCAGCGAGCGTTTTCGCCTCGAGCAGCTGAAGCGCGACTTCTATGCCATGGTCAGTCACGATATCAGGACTCCGCTTTCTTCAATAAACGGCATTCTACAACTTGTGCAAGCAGGCAGATATGGTGACATTCCCGACGAAGTGGACGACAAGCTGAACATCGCGGAAAAGAATGTAGACAAGCTGCTGGAGCTGGTCAGCAAATTACTGGAAATTGAAAAACTGGAATCAGGAAATCTGGACCTCAGCATTGCCAGGGTCAAGCTCAGCGAAATTATCTCGCAGTCAATGGAGACCACTCATCAATTCGCCGAGGCTCACAAAGTACAACTGCAAGTGCAGAAAACGGATCTGACCGCAAACGCAGATTCGCTGTACATCGGAAACGTTCTTACCAACCTGATTTCCAACGCCATAAAATTCTCTCCACAGAACGAAAAAGTAGTAATTGAAACTAAGGATCTGGGCGAATTCGCCGAGATTTCAGTCACCGACAAAGGTCCGGGCGTTCCCCTCAGGCAGCAATCTCAAATCTTTGAAAAATACAGACAGGCCAAACCCGCACAAGACAGAGCAAAAGGCTTTGGACTGGGACTGGCCATCTGCAAATCGATCGTCGAGTTGCACGGCGGAGCTATCGGAGTGGAAAGCCAGACAGAAGGCGAGAATCCCGGCAGCCGTTTCTGGTTCCGCTTGCCGAAAGCCTGACTCGCCGGCAGCGCTTTCAATGTCGTCAGGCTCGTTCAGGGCTCCAGTCGATAACCAAATCCGCGCACAGTTTGAATCAACGGTGCTTCGCTTTCACGCTCGACCTTTTGCCTTAAACGTAAGATGGTCTGCCGTACGGTTTCAATCGACGCTTCCGAATCGGTGGGCCAGACCCTGTCCAGCAAATCATCGGCAGAAAAGACTTGTTTTGGGTGCAGCATGAAGAGCTGCAGAAGAGAGAATTCCTTCGGGTAAAGCTTGAGCTCTGCGCCCGCCATTGTCACTGTGTGCTCGACCGGGTCCAATTCTATGTCGCGCACGACTATCGTCTTGTAGCCAACCACAGGCGGGCGTCTCAGTAGGGCTCTGACCCGCGACAACAACTCGCGCATGTCGAAGGGCTTGGTCAGATAATCATCGGCACCAGACTCCAGTCCTGTAATCTTGTCTTCCATGTGCGAACGCCCGGTCAGGAAAAGCACTCCGCCTGCGCCCTTTGCACGCCGGTACTCCAGACAGATGTCCAATCCGGTTCCGTCCGGCAATTCCCAGTCAAGTACCAGAAGGTCGTAGGTCACAGAGTGCACATATGCCGTGGCGTCCTTGGCGTTATGCACAAGGTCGACCACATATTGCGCGTCCTGTAGAGCGTTCACCACAATAGCGGCAAGTTCTTTGTCGTCTTCAACTACCAGCAGTTTCGCCAAGAGAATGCCCCGGTCACTCGTCAGATGAATTATAGACGTATTTTCGGGCACGCCCGCGTTGCCAAGAGACCCGGCGGCAATAAATTGAAGGAGCGGCAGTCGTTGGCTGCCGCTCCCCTTCGTCGCAGGAAAAAAATTGGTAACAACTCTGCACCGCTGGCGGTGCTTCAGTTGTGTTTCAGTTAACCTCCTCTTCCTCCTCTGAGCCCGCCGAATGAGCCGGCTGGCGGCACGTAGTTGGGATCAGCATGCGCAACCTTAGGCCCTTCTCCTTCGGTGCCGGTCTGACCGGTGCTATGACCGGACTCTTTATACCGCTTCATGGCTGCGACTAGCGCCTGAAGTGCTGCGGCGTTCGGTACTCTTGGGGTGTAGACAGGGGCGGGTGTTTCCTCGACGGCAAGCGCCGGTCTCTTGTATTCATTCATGTCAGTTCCGGCGTTGTCCGGATAGTAAGTCGGCGGTGTATAGGGATGGTGTCCGGCACCATAGGTACCGTCGGCATTTCTGCCGTCAGGACCGGGACCTGGTTCAACAGGAGTTACTCCAGTTTCGCTAGTACTTACCTGGTTGTGGCCAGAGTTACGCCGGCTCTGCGCCACAGGAGTAGTATCACCAGTGTGCTCGGGTGGTCCGTTTCCTGGAAGCCCGACGGGGGCCACGCCCGGAGGCGGCGGGCCTTCGACCGCCCTTGGACCGATGCCCGGGGCTGCACCAGCAGGGACAAGTTCGATTTCCACCGCGGGTTTTTCTCCGGGTGCATGTGGCGGTTCGGGAGGAACTGCCGGATTAGGTTCTACAGGCACAGGTACGGAATCTCCTGCCGGTGCATCCTTAAATGCTGCAGGCACCCGCCCACTGTCGAAGAAGTCGACCTTTCCCAGCCAAGCCGAAACGTCGGAATTTTTCGAAGCGGCATTGAAATAGGAATTGTCGTTCAATAGTGATGCGCTTGCATTATCAAGCCAGGCAGCACGGGTTGGCATTTCACTCGGGGAATCAAAGTTAGTATCGAGAACAGACATGGTGGTCTCCTCCAGTATTAGAATGCGACGCAAGGTAGAGACGGCGTCGTGCCGCTTGTCCTGTGTTTTAAGTAGGGTTTAGTAAGGTCTTGAACGCAGTCGAAACTCGACTGACAAAATCATAGACGATGGTTCTGAGCAATTCCTGAGGCAAAAAAGTTTAGTCGCTTAACAATTCAATGCAAAAAAGAGGCACCAACTCAGGTGCCTCTCCATTGCGCAAACTCACTTACAAGTTGTTTTCTTGCCGCACAAAATCAGTCCGCTTTCTGTCTTCCGTAATTCTCAACCGCATCGGCGACGTTTTGATAAAAGTTTTGAATTGCCTTTCCAGGCTGCGGACGCAGTTTAAATACGGATGACTCTCGAAATAACCGCATCGCTTCGGCGTATTGCATGAATTGAGAATCCAGTTCTTTCTTTTCGGTGGGCGTCATACCGCCCCGGACTTGCTTGCAAATATCCTGTTCTGCATCTCTAAGCATCTGATCGCGTTTTCCGATCAAGGGATAATCAGCCAGATCCGGCGCCTCCGCGCCCCAGCCCGGCCCTTTGCACAAACTTTCCATTTGTTTTTTGTGAAATTCTTTCTCTTGCCTGGCCAGCTCAGCTCTTTCATCCTGGGTCAGTTTGCTTTCAACTGCTTTCTTCAAGCGGTCGTTGACCGTGTCGCTGTAGCCGAACATGTCTTTAATGTCATCCAGAAATTTGCCTATCTTACTTTCAGCGCGCGATGGTGCTTCCTGGTGAAAGGCGAGAACTTCAGGGCTTGTAAAACCGAGCTTAGCCCAGATGCTTTCATTGGCAGCTCGGAAAGCCGGCAAGGTCTCGCTGGTAGTGTCTTGATCTTTGCTTGAAACTTTTGCCCAGGCATTACTTGCAGGGGTTTTATATGGATCGTAGGGTTCGAGCGATGCACCAAAATTGGCATCAAGAACAGACATGAGGTGTCTCCTCCAGGGGCAAGGGATGCGGCAGCCAGGGGCATCACGTGCCGCAATTCAAGTTGCTTAGTAAGTAATTCGACGCTTCTAATCGTACGTCGCAATTCTGATCATTTCCTGAGCAACGCCTTCGTGTGGTCAAAAAGTTGGCGTCTTTCTCGGGATTGCTTACGAGCTTTCAACCGCGGGCAAAACGGTGATGCTTTCAGCATGATGGCACCGGCAGCGGAAGGCCTGGGGACCATCTAATCAGTATGACTAGGGGCGCAAATGCGCTCACACAAATGTAAAGATGAATTGTGGCTAAAACGTGACAGCCCGATTAGCTTTGACTCTTGGAGACATCCAGCTGGTTTTGGAGCGCCGGCGGACCATGTTGAGCAAACGCAGGGCCATGCCTGGCATTTACAAGACGCGAGGAATTTTCACGACAAAAACACTGCCGCCTTCCGGATTGTCTTCCACACTAATTGCACCTTTATGTTGGAGTATCAGCGCGCGCACGATTGCCAGCCCAAGTCCGCTGCCGCTCCTTTCAGCGGCTTTGTCGGAGCCTGCCTGCCGGTAGCGCTCAAAAATTGCCTCTCTCTTTTCGGCAGGGACGCCTGGACCACGATCGGCAACGCGAACCTCGACGAGGGTTTCCCCCTTTTTGACGCCGATGCTGACAGCTGTGTCCTCAGGAGAGAATTTGACGGCATTAGAGAGAATGTTGGTAAACACCTGCTCCATTCGGTCGGCATCAAAGATCGCACTCACGCTCTCTTGCGGTGTTTTGATAGTGATCTTCCGCGCGCGCGCCAGCGCGTCGATACTGGCCACCGCACGATCGATAATCTCGACAAGATCACCTTGCTTGAGTTCGAGTTCAAACCTCCCCGACTCCAGTCTTTCTATATCCAGCAGGTCGTTGATCAACTTGATCAATCGACTGGCATTTTTCTCAGCGATGACAGTCTCTTTCGTAGCACGTGAGGGCAAATCACCCAGTGCGCCTGAATTTAGCAATGCCAGAGAGACCTGCACGGACATGAGCGGACTGCGCAGATCATGACTGACCATGGCAAGCATTTCTTGCTTATATTTAAAAGCTTCATCGAGCGCTTCAGACATTTCATGAAAAACGGTATCGAGCTGGGCGATTTCGTCTTTTCCAGTAACCCGTGGCAGCAAGGGCTCGTGTTTCACAACGCGAGCAGTGTTCGCTGTCATTGTTTTGACGCGATTGACAATATCCGAGTTGAAGAAGAGCGCCATCATGATACCGAGAAGAACGCTGAATGCGACACCTGCAAATAAAAAATAAACGACTGTGCGCCTTGCTGCCGACTGTGCGGCAGGGGCTTTATCTTGAACGTCTTTTTCTTCCTGAATCAAGTCATCTATGCAATGCAATAATTTCTCCAGTGAAACGCGGCTCTCAACAATAAAAAATTGCCTTGTTCCTTCTTCCAGCCGAGTACGGCAGCGCTCCAGCTCTTCAATTCCGACTGCTGTGGCCAGGTTGATTTTATTGAAGGCAACTCTTTCGAACTCTTCGTCCTGCATCATTGCAGACATTTTTTGCAGGTGCCCTGGAATTTTTTTCTTAATGGCCGTCTGGTATCGCTTCATGAATGACTGATCTCGGGTCATTCGATAAAACGAGAGTGTCGCGCCCGCATCATAGAAAATCTTTTGCAAATCGTGCGCAGTCGTTACCACCTCGCGTGAGTGATTTTCTTTGATCATGCCGTCTTCGGCTTGCTTCAACAACGTGGCCAGACAAACGACGAAAATCAACTCGAACACAATCGGCACGAGTACGAGAATCAGTCCTTTTTGAAACAGCTTGAGGTCGAAGCGCATGCTCTTGTGAAAAACCAAAGTCCAGCCTGCACAATATTAGCGCTATTTCCGGCCTAAGCGTTTTCGACCTTGTAGCCAATACCATGCACGGTGCAAATAAAGTCGTCCGCGCCCGCCTCTTTGAGTTTTTTCCTTACCGCTCTCACGCACGTGTATATCGTCTCGCTGGAGGCAGTAGATTCCGATGACCATACGCGCTCCAAAAGTGTCTCAGTACTGACTACCTGCCCGGCATGTTTGATGAAAAACTCCAGCAGGGCAAACTCTCTGGGCGCAAACTGAGTTTCCTTTCCATTGACGGAAATCGTGTGCGCACCTACATTAAGCTCAACAGGACCGATTGCAATTGTGTTGGTCGTAAATTGCGGAACCCGCCGGAGAAGGGCTCTTATTCGTGCGGAGAGTTCCTTTATGGCGAACGGTTTTGTCAAATAGTCATCAGCACCGGCGTCCAGCCCCTGTTCTTTCTCGGAAATTTTTCCTTTACCGGTCAAAAGCAGGACAGGTGTGGTTCCGCCTTCATTGCGAAACTCCTTCAGCACCTCAATTCCGTTGCGATTGGGCAGCCCCCAATCGAGCACGATCAGATCGTATTTCAGCTGAGCCAGGTAGTCCGACGCCTGAAGCCCATCTGCGACCAGTTCGATTGTATGATGCTCGAGCTTCAGCCACTGAACGATCCTATCGCCCAGGTCCGCGTCATCTTCGACGAGCAATATCTTCGCCATGGATACCTGAAAACCGACCAGCGCACCTATCTTAGCACCGCCTTACGGAAGTGGTTTTAGGCTGCAGAAAAAAAACCGGCCAACTTAACGCTGTCTCAACGCTCGGCGGTCAAGAATTTCGCAGACCCCAGCGAGGAAACAACAGATATGAGAAATGAAGCCGAGTTTGGTGACAGCATCCGCAATGGCAGCAAGGCAAATGGCAGCGACAGCGCGGAATCCGCGGTTGAACAACAATCGAGTGGCAACGGGCTTGTAGATCAGTACAGCAAAATTACAGATCCAAAGGTTTTGGCGACTGGAGGCGGCGGGGACAAACCCGATGCAGCAA
>JADZFV010000122.1 GCA_020854255.1 Candidatus Melainabacteria bacterium
CACGGCGCCGGCTATGGAATATTCTCCGACTAATGCTTCAGGCAATGACGCGCAAGGCTCCAGGCGCTTGGACGAATCCGGCAACGGAACAGATGGCGGAGACGGAAATAGCGGAGACGGCGGCAGCCAGTAGCGCTTTAGATGTGAACTAAAATTCCAGCGCGGACGTTGCAGTACAAATGACCCAAAAGGAATTCAGTGAGAAGGGATTTCAAAGTTAAACTCACTTCCCCTGCCCAACTCGCTCGTACACCAGATCCTGCCACCATGCGCCTCCACAAGCGCCTTACAGATCGCCAGTCCCAAGCCAGTGCCACGCTTGAAGCTAGAATCGCTCGACTCAACTTGCCTGAAGCGATCGAACACGGCAGATTGCAACTCGGACGGAATTCCTCTGCCTTGATCGGCAACAGATATCCGAACGCAGCCGCCGGACGCCTTTGCAAAAATAGAAACCTTCGCCTTAGCCGGAGTAAACTTGATTGCGTTTGAAACCAAATTGACTAAAATCTGCAAAATTCTGTTTTTGTCCGCATACACATCCAGATCCGTCTTTTCGACAACTAGTTGAATCGACTTTTCGTTAGCCAGCTCCCGAGTGGCATCTTCCACTTCATCAAAGATGTCTTGAAGCGATGTTTGCTCTTTTTGAATTTGCAGCATTCCTGAGTCGATCTTGTCTAGATCAAGAAGGTCGGAAGTTAAGGCTACAACGCGATTACAGCATTTTTGAGCGACGTTGAGCATTTTCTCTCTTCTCGTTCCGTCGGAGTCTGCATATCCGGAAGTCAAAAAATCCAGACAGCCTGTAATAGTAGTGAGGGGAGTGCGAATGTCATGACTGACCATAGCCATCAAGTCCTGCCTCAAACGCTCCACTTTCTTTCGCTCCGTAAGGTCATGAGCGACGCAAAAGATAGACTGATCGTGTGCCACCCAGCGCATCGACCATAGTAAATCTACAACGACACCGCCGTGTTGAAATTGACACTCAAACTTATGAGCTTGATCGAGGTTCAAAACCTTATCGAAATTAGATTCAAAAACAGCCAGTTCGGAGCCAGGCAAATACTCTCTTATGTTCTTACCTTTGAGGCTATCAAGCGAAGAGCCCAGGACGGTCTCACAAGCAGGATTTAGTTTTAGAAAATTACCCCCGGCATCCAGTGCACAAATCAAATCGACGGCGTTATCGACAATGGCTCTCTCCTTTTGAGCCGCCTCTTTAAGTGACTGCGCCATCTTGTGAAAAGTGTCGTCAAGCAAGGCAACTTCGTCATTTCCAGGCAAAGCTGGACTGAGTGGCTCTTCGCGCACCAGGCGTTGGGCGTTGGCCGTAAGACTGCCAATTCTCTGACCGATTGTTTTTCCGTAGTACAAAACAATCGAAAAGGCTAGTACGATATTGACCAGCAGTCCACCGTACAACATATTCTTCGTCAAGTCTCGAACGGAAGCCAGGTCTTCCAGATTTGCACTGTATTTGCCACGCTCGCCCTCTAAAAGCTGTGTGCGCAACTTTGCTCCATCGGACCACAATGCCTGCAAGCAGTTGTTCTTGTAAAACATTTCGATCTTCGCAGGTCCATCCAGCGGCAACGCATCGATACGAGCTGCTGCGGCAGCAATTCCAGCACAAATTGAGGCGAGCTTTTCGGCTCTTTGCTTTTGGCTGTTATCACCCTCGTACATGCCTGTGAGCATACGGATTTCACTGGGAAGCATGTTGCTCATGGAATCATAAGATTGTCTGAGACTCGCATCTCCGGTCGCCACGGAGCCAATCCAGCAAAGAGCCAATGTGGAGCAAACGAAATTCAGCCAATTGGCGCTGCCGATTACTTCCTTCGAGCGAAATTCATATTGAGCCATCTGCTCCGATCGATGAAGCATAATACCGAATGATACCGCCATGCCAATCTGAAACATAAGCGGCAAAGCAATTAAAACTGCGAGTTTTGTTTTGATCGTAGTCATCAGCAGAAAAATGTACACCGATTCTCATCGGTTTGATCGGCGCCGGGCAAATGACATGCAAGTGACAACTTGACTTGCCATATCCGGCGACTGCGCTCCAGCAGTGTAGAGTGGCAGCTTCCACGCAACGCCGACACAAATTCAACATGCTAAGTGCCTATCCTGTGACAGCAGGCAATGCGCTTGCACTTACCAGCCGAGCGATCGTGCGATATCCTCCATCCCCACGGAGAACAAACATGAATCCATGGAACAGAACAAATTCATCCAAGACGCTTGCAGGACTGCAGCAGGCACAGCTAAACAACATATTCCTCTCGCCGCTACGGCAAAAATTGCCGGCCGTCCCGCAAAAATCGCCAAGCACGGATGATGGGTATCGTAAATTCCCGACCGATCAATCATCAGGCCGCTCCATAAGGGTTGAGTTCAACGCCCTGAGCCTGTTTGGAAAGTGATTAAGACAAAAAACATGCCATAACTTGCTCTTGCCGGAATTCTTCCAGTTGGCGCGTGACCGGAGGTGAAGTAAAATGCAGACTGTCCAATGCAATGGCCCCCGGCTCAAAAGAGTAAAAATGGCTAAGATATTGATTGTCGACGACGATCAAGACATGATAGAGATGGTCTCGCACTGGCTCACAGCTGAGCATTATACCGTCGAGTCTTGCTTCGACGGCGAGGACGGACTGCACAGACTGAAGCTGCTCAGCTATGACGCGATTATCCTGGACATAACTATGCCCGGCTTGGACGGGCTTGAAGTTTGCCGGCGGTTTCGTCAAAGCGGAGGCGACACGCCTATTCTGATGCTCACCGGGCGTTCGCGCATAACCGAGAAAGAAGTCGGACTTGATTCCGGTGCCGACGACTATCTGGTAAAACCATTCGACATGCGGGAGCTACTGGCTCGTCTGAGAGCCCTTTTAAGGCGCCCACGCGCCCTCCAGAGCGATTTACTCAGGGTTGGAGATATTGAACTCGACACGCGCAGTTTTGAAGTCACAAGAGGCGGGAAGAAAATTCGCCTGCTTCCTATCGATATGGCCCTGCTCGAATTGCTCATGCGCCATCCGGAAGAAGTATTTAGCAGCGAAGCTTTGTTGGACCGCGTCTGGCACTGCGACAAAGACGCCACTAACAATGCTTTGCGCTGCTCTATAAAGCGATTGAGAGATGTGCTGGACGATGGCGACAAGACCGGCAATTCCCATATAGAAACCATCCCCAAAGTGGGCTACAGACTTCGCAGCAAAACTGACTAGCCGTTTTCGACATAATTCCGACACATTTTTCTGACAACATTCAAGTGCGACCATGTCGCTCCCCTGAAAAGATTCATCCTTTCGCTCAAAGACCCTTCAACCGAATAAATCCGCAGGACGCCCTCCAGGCAACCGAGCGGGGTAAATTACCATACTGTGAAAACCGAACATTTCGGTGGTTTTATCGGCGGAAAAAAGGGGCATGTTGTTTAAGGGGGGGAAAGGCAAGCACTGGCTTGCCGGTAGTTTGCTTCGATGTTTTTAAGGCAGAAAATCGATGCGATTTTCCCAGTTTTTTAAATCCAAAAACACTAATTCAGCAGTCCGGTGTCACTGGCGGAATTCAAGCGTGCTGCTTAGTACATCACGCACAAAGGAATTGCTCAGGCGGGGACAAAGAGGCAGCACGCTGGTTCTCATCATTGCCATTTTTCTGGGAGTCGTCATTGCCATTGCCTTTTTCGCCCTGGACTTCGTCAGGTTTGTGGGTGGGCATCAGGAGCAGGAGACAGCCATTGAAGCGGCCGCCCTTGCCGCCGCCAGGGAAATTTCGCGCATTGTAATTGAAGACCCCAATATTGGCTTCGTCGCACTCTCGAATGCTCCTCCTGCATGCAGGAAAACAGCAGCGGGAGACAATTTTTACACGCCGGTAAAATCGATCAATTCGCTGCTCGCTACCAATAGGCTCGACCTGATTATCGCCGACGTACTGAAAGACCCGATTCTAAAAAAGTGTGCTCTGGCCGATTATGACGCGGTAAGAGCGGCAGGACTTAGACTCAGTAAAGAATTGAGTGAATGCACGGAAGCAGGCGGTCAATCCTTTGATGCCAATGGTGATATCGTCAATCCCTGGCAAGAAGCGGTCAATGCCTACAAATCGAACAAACTTCGCATGGCAAGCCAATCAAGCGCGCTTCTAGTTGGCACGCTAAAAATAACTCTCGGCGTTGTCAGCGGGCTGTCCACCAATTGCCAGATCCCAAGCCCATCTCAATTCGCCTATCTCGACCCTGAGGATCAATTCGATCTTTGCTATGCCGCCTATCGTGATATCACCTATGGTGGAAGAAGCTTTGTCTTTGCGGCTACCGGCTCGGCTACCACATTAGTGGACGGGAAGAAATTCAAAACCGGCGACGCCTCCCTGCCTTATGCAATACCTTGCGTGGTTAAATGCGAGGCATCAGAAGAATTTCAAAAGCGCGGCAGCAATGGCAAAGAAATTGTCCATTGTGTCGCTTATGCGGAGCCGCCCTGCCTCAACGACACCTGTCCGACGCCCGGATCTCTGGTAATGAGCTTTCCCGGCAATGGGGTTCCGGAAGTAAACAATCTGCTAGCAATCTTCTCCAATGCGCAAATCAAGCAATCACCCACGGATTTGATCGAGATACCCTTGCAAGGCGACTTTCCACAAACCCAGATGACAAAGACCACGCTTGCCATTCTGGGCGATAAGAACCCGCCGATAGAAGAGCTGACCCGAGTCGCCTTTTACGACTGGCTAAAACGCGGCAGAGAGAAAATAAACGTTCAATCGCTTCTGGACGCCATGAAAGCGCCTGTCGATGGCGTATCAGGGGGAAAATCCTTTTACTTCAATCACAAGCAAGACGGCAGTGTAAACATTTCCTCAAAACCGCTGCCTCCCCTGCCGGAGCTTCCAGTCAGCCACATGCAATGGCGGGCGGTTTCAGGCATTGCCCTGCACAGCCAAAACGGAAAATTCTTCGATGTGGTTATTAAAGACTTTGTACACAAACCCGGACGAATGAAAGGCGGTTTGCACGCCGGCGAACCTCTGGGAAATCCATTGCCACCATCGGAGCCGGCATCAAAAACAGTAGAAATAGATGAAAATCCGGCGGTAGTCGCAGAGTTTCCGATTGGCCCTCCGGGAGGCGCGCCTCGCCCCACTTACTCCCGAGGAGGCATTGCGGTGGAATTGAGATTCCGCGAGCGAATCGAGC
>JADZFV010000123.1 GCA_020854255.1 Candidatus Melainabacteria bacterium
ACACATGGCTTCGCCCCTACGAGAACTGGCGCTAGACTTTGATCGGTCTACACATGGCTTCGCCCCTATGCAGGTCGGTTGCGGCTGCAATTTTTTCTTCGACGAAATGGTGGTCAAACCCCGCCCTTAATGCCGGGGTCTCCTTGTTGATATCCATTGGTCGATCGACAATTCGTTTTCCCGGCGAATCAATTCGGCCGGATTGGAACAGTAGAGATATCTAAGCGGGCAACGATGAGTCAATTCCATTGTTAAAGTTATGGTGCCGGGCCGGGTGCATTGGTCACAGTCGGCACCAAAGTCGAAGGCGCATGCAATGCGCCACTGCAGGAAACAGGCGGATGCGCGACGCTACTGGCATTTGATTTCTATCCAGCCGCGTGAAAGCGCATCTGTGAGAAACTCCGCCAGATCCTTGTGCAAAGTCTCGTCTTCATAGAGCGCTGCCAGCTCTGAATAGATCCTTTCAATGGTGCGATTGCCGTCCACTAGTTCTAAAACTTCAGAGGCGGAATGATTGAGCTTGACGATGGCTTCCGGCATGAGCAGGAGTTTGCATTCTCTGGACTCATCGTCTTTGAGACGGATGCCTGGAGACAATTGCAGAATGGAATCTTTGACAAGATTGAGGCTTTCAGTCATTTTTCAATCACATCCAGAATTGACCACAATTCGTCGCACTTAAATTCTACCGCTTTCAGCGCTTGCATTTGTTTTTCATAGGTGTCGGCCGCTGAAAGGACGAGCGCCAGTCCGTGCTCTGAGTCGCGCGGCGCCTGGCTGAGCCGATTGCGGAAATAGTTTAGACCGCTCTGATCGATCCATGGATAGTGGCGCTCCAAGACTTCAATTCTGTAACTTACAAGTGTGGGCGCAAAGACCAGCCCCTCCAGCCACATGGCCTGCTTCCTCGCTGGCGTATCTCGACTGCCTGCCGCTCAGGGCGGCTTAAGCTCCGCATGCCGGGCCAGCTGGTGTCTCAGGTCTACGCCCGGATTGACTATTGCCCAGGCAGTTTCTCCCTTTTGCGCATACGCCATCGCCAGAGAATCCGTAGTAAGCGCACTCTCGGGATTGTTTCTGGCAAAATCGCAGTTTTCGCAGCCCCAGCTCTTTTGAGGACAACCGCCACCGGCGCCTGTTGCAAGGACAATCAGGCGCATCGACTCTCCTATCTCTTGTGAATGTAGGCTGTGACTTCAGCGCCGGCGCTGATTATCTCGTAGCTGGGTTTTTCCTACAGATTGGCTCCAATAAATTCAATCTTGTCAGTATTCAAATATGGTTTCATTCTGGATCGTGTACGCAGAAATACAAACTAAACTATCATTTGTAACTAATTGACTGACTGTGTCGACAATCTGCTCGAGATTGACAAGGGGGGCGCCATGAAGGCGAGTGTAGCCAAGAAATCCGAAGGGGCAAAAGGGCAAAGTCAATTTGACCTCAAGTCCGTGCAGGCTGCGATTAAGGAAGAGGAGCTGGACGGGTGGCTTTTCTATTTCTTTCACGACAACGACCCTCTGTCGCTGAGCATTTTGAAATTGGAAGGCGGGCACTTCACGCGCCGCTGGTTTTACTTTGTGCCAAAAGCAGGAGAGCCGGTAAAAATTGTCCATCGCATTGAGATGGACGCGCTCGATTTTCTGCCTGGTGAAAAACGCGTTTATCTTGGTTGGAAACAGCTGGAAAGTGTTCTCAAAGAGACGCTGGGCGGGGTCAAAGAGGTTGCTATGCAATACTCCCCGATGAATCACATTCCCTACGTGGCCCGCGTTGACAGCGGCATCGTTGAACTGGTTCGCTCTGCCGGAGCTGAAGTTTGTACGTCTGCAAATCTGGTGCAAAAGTTCGAAGCAGTCTGGAATGACGAACAATTGAAGAGTCACGTGATTGCCGCGGAGAATTTGCGCAAGTTTATTTTTGCCGCTTTCCGGTTTATCAAAGAGCGCATCAATACGGGCAAGTCGGTCAATGAATACGAGGTGCAGCAATTTATCTGCAAGTTGTACGAAGAACACGGCATGATTACATCTTCACCACCGATAGTGGCAGTCAATTCACACAGCGGGCTTCCGCATTATCAGCCAAATAAAGACTCATACAGCGAAATCACGAAAGGCGACTTCGTTTTACTGGATATTTGGGCAAAGCAAGACACGCCGCACAATGCGATTTACGCCGATATTACCTGGACCGGTTTTGTCGGAGATGTTGTTCCGCAAAAATATGTCGATATATTCGAAGTAGTGCGCGGCGCTCGTGATGCAGCTCTTGCATATGTTTCGGAAAGAATCGGCAGCAAGAATGTAGTGCATGGTTATCAGGTCGACGATGTGTCGCGCAATTACATTACTGAGCGAGGCTACGGCGACAGGTTCGTCCACCGCACTGGCCATTCGATTTGTACGGAAGTGCACGCCAATGGTGCCAATATCGACAATCTGGAAACGAAAGACGAAAGAGAAATTATCGCGCACACCGGATTTTCAATAGAACCCGGAGTCTATTTGGAAGAATTTGGTGTACGCAGCGAAATCGATGCCTATGTTGGTGATAATGAAGTGCTCGTTTTTGGGCAACCTATTCAAACAGAGATTATTCCAATACTTGGGCTCGAGTGAGGAGCAGCCGTGCCGTCCGATTTTTGTCTAATGCATGTTGGATACTGGGTTACTGACCTGGCTGCCCTTTCGTGTCTGGGTGCCGGACTGGCGGCAATTGTTCTGACTCTTTTGCCGGGCAAACGCCTGACTGGAAAGACAGAGGCCTCAGATCCTTCGGCATTTATCGATCCGGGTGCCGGAGAAACTGCCAGATATAGATTGGCGTACAAGGACCTGGTCACTGTGAAGAATTCCGGGCTGGACGCTACGCAGGTGTCAGGCGTGAAAGCACCCGAGCCTCTCGCCGACGGTGACGCTTCCAGCGTCCATTCGGCCGGAGATCTGGCGCTGACGATGTTCGACAGGGGCGTGCTTGGAGTCGGTCCTGGAGCTATGAGTCAGGAAGCAACCAAGCAAATTTCCAAGACAAGGATT
The DNA here is from genome assembly GCA_020854255.1 of Candidatus Melainabacteria bacterium. GTDB lineage: Bacteria > Cyanobacteriota > Vampirovibrionia > Obscuribacterales > Obscuribacteraceae > QKMZ01. The sequence goes on from JADZFV010000123.1 coordinate 3,042, forward strand.
GAGTCAAAGCCGAAGAATGACTCAAAGACAAAACTCGAACCAAAGCCAAAAATCGACAATAAGACCAGGGTAGAGCCCAAAGCCAAGATCGATCCGAAGAAAAAGCCCGATCTGAAAAAAACTGACCCGAAAAAAACGGATGCGAAAAAGGCTGATGGAAAGCCCAGTATAGAAACGAGCATGGCCGTTCGCAAAATCACCTACGGGCACAAGCGACCTGACCTCATGGCCTCAAACGCTAATGCGGAAGAAAAGAGTGAAGAAGATGCGCCGAGAAGTTTGGAGCCGTCTTATTTTACCGAAGACGAATCTTCTGACTTCTCCCAATCGCCAGATGGACTGGCAGCTTTTCCTGCACAGGCAATTGAAGCTCCAGGCTTCTCGATGCCTGCCGGTCAGCCGCCCGGCGGGCCGACTCCAACCGGCCAACCGCATGCGCTCAAAATGCCGCCAAGACAACCGGTAAGTTTCGAGATGCCGGCCGACCAGCTTCCTGGTTTTCCAATACCGAGCAATCAGATAACCAGTGTTCCTGCGCCATCGAGTCAAACTCCGGGTTTTCCAGCACCATCAAGTCAAGCGCCCGTTTTCAGGGCTTCATCGAGCCGACTTCCGGCTTTCCCGGCTCCCGCAAATGAAGCTGAAGTTGTCCCTGCTGCTTTCTATGAAGTGGCTGGCAGTGAAGAAACTGAAGACCAGATTCCTGCCCCTCCCGTTCAGATAGATCCAAAGAAAGATCCCAAGAAAGTTGGCCGCTCTACATTGATTGAGCCGAAGAGCAATCTCAAAGGAGAAAGCGAACCGAAGGGGAAAGACGAGCCGCCTCCTCTGGAGTATTTCAAGTGACAGAGTCGAAGCCGGCAAAGGCGAAGTCACCGCTACCCGAGAAGAAGGTGAAGAACCAAAGCCAGGGTGTAAAGCCATGGTCACTGCGATTGCTCTTTATCTATGCAGGCGTAGCATTCTTCATCCTGATCGCCTGGTGGCAAGTCGGTCCCAACATACTTTCTGCAATCGCTTTCAACTTGGCGGTGCTGGCTATTCTTGCAGTATTTGCCACATTTACTCGCACGCTTGTGCTCAGGCGAATGCTTTCCCTTTTTCTCTGGGGCGCATTCATGACCGGTGTTGCGGTGATGGCTTCGCGCCTTCTTGTTAAAGGGTTGGCTTTTGCAGGTCCGGGCATAACCGAAATCGCGATGGCGATGGTGGAAGAAGTAATTAAGTTGCTGCCGCTTATTATCTTGCTGATTGCGGGCAGAAAGTTCAGCACGTTCACTATGGGCATGACCGATTTCATTCTCGCCGGTGCCGCTCTCGGGGCTGGTTTTTCCTGTCTCGAATATTCAGCCGCTCACCCTCACGGCGCATCCTATGGTCAGCTGGCGTGGCTGCCGACAGCAGAAGTCATGAATGGCAGAATGATCTCCGGGCATTTGATCTGGTCGTCACTGGCTGCAGCCGGTATCGGTTTTGGCTTTTTCTTCAAAACGAAATGGAAAGTTGCTGCAATCGGAGCCGCTATTGGACTGGCTGTTTCCATGCTCGATCATGCAGCATATAATTACAGCCTCGTCAGTCAGGATTGGCTGGCGTCGATTCTCAACGGTATCGCCCTCAATGGATACCTCGCCTTTGGATTGTGGGTCGCTTCGATTCTAATCGCGCTCTTTGTCGACATGAAAATACTGATCAAGGCGGTTCCTCAATTCTCGGAGTTCAAAGTCCCCAAAGGGTTGGAAGGACTCGACGGTTTGATGGCCATGTGGGATTTTGTAATCGATCGCAGGCGCCTGGCCTATTCTCTTCATCACTATGCCAATGCGCCAGAAACATTGAAGAAAGATGCTGCGGTCACTTCGTCTCTGTTGGCGCAGACTCTGATCAATTTCCACATGCCGGAGCGCAGGTTGCGCACGCTTGATGCGATGACTCGCGAAGATTTGACGCTTGTAGCCGGCATCAATGATATGGGAGCGGACCGTGGCGATCCCGACAGCCTGAGCGAAATCGACTTGCCGGATCACTATAAATTGCTGTCACCGCTCAGTGAGGGCGGCATGGGGATAATATACAGCGCAGAGCATATTCATACCGGGCAAAAACTGGCGATCAAACTTTTGCATCCAACTTTTGCAAGGCAGCAAAAGGCGGTAGACCGCTTCAGGCATGAAGCAAAAGCAGTCGGAGCTTTGAAGCATCCGAATCTCGTTTCGGTCAGCGATTTTGGTATCACCGAACGCAGAAGAATTCCCTATCTCGTGATGGAATTGATTCCCGGAGAGAATCTCGAGCAGCTTCTGAAGAGCGGCCAGGCAATGTCTCCGCAACGCTTTTTTGCAGTCTTCGATCAGGTTTTCGATGCCCTGTCGCATGCACACAAGCGTATGGTCATTCACCGCGACATGAAGCCAAGCAACATTCTTCTCACGCAGACAGATCACGGGCATGATTTCGTCAAAATCGTCGACTTCGGCATCGCCAAGATCATGACCGGTGAAGGTGAGGAAAGCAGCAATACGCAAGAGCTGACGCGCACCGGCGATTTGATTGGCAGCCCGCTTTATATGAGCCCCGAGCAGGGTCTGGGCACGAAGCTGGACGCGCGTTCGGATATCTATTCGGTAGGTTGCGTCATGTATGAGTGTATCGCCGGCAAACCGCCACTGATGGGCAATACTGCAGTACAAACGATTTTGATGCACATTAATGAGTCGCCGCCATCGTTGCGCGAGATAAGGCCGGATTTGAATATTCCAGCGTCCATCGACAACTTCATCATGAAGACGCTTGCGAAAAATCCGGAGCATCGCTTTCAATCAATGGATGAAATGAGAGAAGCGCTGCACATGATTAGAGCAAATCCGCAGGGACCGGCCCCAAATCCTCCAAACGTTATGGTATAGCAAGTACAATTACTCAGGTGTCCGGGTAAGGGCTCTTTCAGAAAGGACAGTTATGACAGTGAGAATTCAAGCCGGAAAGCATATGCGAAATCAATTCGGTAGTCACATCCGAAATCAGAAAGGTCTGGCAACCTGGGTAAAGGTTCTCATCGGCGTAATGGTGATCGGCACAATTTCAATTATCTGCATAATCACCGCCAGCGTCTATTTTTTCGGCTCCGCCATGAAAGACATGATGGACCCTGCAAAGGTCAAATCTACTGTCGATTCAATAGCCAAATTTGAAGATCCTCTTCCTTCCGGTTGGAAGTTCGGAATGGGTCTCAACATGTTCGGCACCAGCGTAGGTGTGGTGACCAATGAGAAAGAGAAGCTGACGATAACGCTTTTGAAACTCCCGCGCGGTGGTAAGGAAGTTACGTCCGACGTAATTGTCGGAGAGTATGCCGAGAAAGGAATACCCAATTATTCGGGTATTGAGGCGGATAAAACAGCAGCTCCGATAACCGTCAAGGAAAAGGGCAAACTTACTGTCGGAGGCGAGGAGATGACCTTCGTCAGCGGCGTGAGCGAACGCGCTGGTAAGTCATTCTCGCAATTCATCGGCAGTGTAATCCCGAAATCCGTTCCCAGCGTGATTATTATTCAAGGCGTTTGCTTCGATTCGGAAACCTACAAAATCGATGAGACCAAAAAGCTGTTGAGGGCGATCAAGAGTTTCTAAGTAGTACTTGAAAGCAAAAGGCCAACAATTCATGGAAAAATATTCAAACCTGTTGGCTTTGTACGCTCGATTCTTTTTGTGCATGTCGCTTTTTTGGCACGCCGGTTTCAACATTGCGGCTTGGAATCTGCAAGTAGCGGTGCTGACGCACTTGACCCAGTCATTTACAGCGCCAATACTTTCAGCAACGACTGCCGCCGAGATCGTGTTGGGAATTGCCATTTTGATTGGATACATGACCAGGCATATCGCATGCATGGCTGCTCTGTATACTCTTGTGAATACTTTATTGATGCACTCGTTCTGGTCATCCGACCCCGGCACGCAGGTCAATGACGCGATGAATTTCTTTCAGTCGATCGGGCTTGCCGGCGGCTTTCTCTTGCTGGCGGCATTTGGTCCTGGTGAATTCAGTGCGGATGCAAAACTGAAAGAACCGGCTCGCACGACAGAGCCGACGTCGGAAACAAAAGCGTGAAGAAGAGACCTGTCGCAAAGGACAGGGCGCAGATCCGAGCTTGACCGTATTTTTCAATCCTTTTGAAGCCGGAGCTTCCATCACAGCCACGTACCACGCGGGACAATTTGTAGTCAGGGAAAAAGGCTTTTCAACTTTGTTAGTGTTTCCGCTCCCAGACTTTCCGCCATTCAGTGAATTCTGAAGGACGAACTTGGTAGCGAGCAAAGTTTCCTTCGTGCAGTGCGAGAATCTCATCTTCAGCCACGCGGATGAATTGTTCACGCTCTTCGTCCTCTAAATTATCGGCTGCCCAGGTCTCTAAGTATTTGAAAGCTGCGGCACGATCGAATTGGTCCTTTACGATAGTGCCGATAACCTTGCGAAGCGCATTTCGATGCTTGAGACGAAACGGATCGGGTTCACCTAGTGACTGACGAACTGCGACATAGCGTTCAGCTGAGCGTTTATAAGCCCAGAGATAGATGTCTCTGAGTAGTTCTACTTTGTTCAGTTCGTACACTCCAAGTGTTGCCTGCACGTATATGTCTTTTGGCACATCAGCGAACGTAAGCGGAACCAGATTAGCCTTGATCAGTGGAATGTTGGCTGCCAGTCGCGAAACTCGTTTGTTCACGTCCTCGAATGGTTGAAGGTAAGGCAGATGAACCATGACAAAGAGCGACTGCTCAAAAGGATCCAAGATAGCGCTTGCTGTATCTAAGATTTGGTTGAAACATTCCTCGATAAGCTGTGGCACGGCAAGCGGTCGAAAGGCCGATTTCCCAATTTCGACCTCAATTTGACGAAGGCGCCCTGCCGCTCGCGGATCAGGCAACAGGTTGTTTGCCAAAACTCCGTGCAAGTTCCGAATGGTAAACCGATTGAATCCGATTTCGTCAGCGTTATCAACAAGGAATTCAATTGCATCCTTGTGGTTCAGGATCATCTGTGCTTCAACACGATCTTTTCCCTGTGCCTCTTTGCCGAAAGCAATCAATCTCTTAGTGTCCAAAATGCTATATGTATTGCCTTCCAAACGGCTTGAATTCCAAGAAAGATCAATGAGCAATCGATCCAAGATGTTTCTCGCGTATGTGCCTGCCGGCTGGAATCCAGTTTGGACTGCGCCAATTTCACGAAGTCGGATGCGCTCAACTTCCGAAAGATATGCACTTTCGTTTGGTCTATAACAATCCAAAAAGTCCCTGCTGTAACCAACTATCTTCCGTGAAAGCAACGGTCGCGAAACATTTTGCTGAATGTTCCGAGCGGCCCGAGACAAAGACAACGCTTCTGCTTCTGTCGCTGTACTGACAGCCGCCGATGCCGGAAGATATTTCATGCCACGACGTTGCCCTTCAGTTACGACTCTTCCTTGCTCGGCAAGATAGCGCAGCCGATATTGCAGTGTGCGGTGAGGGACACTGTCGCCAATGCCAGCGCTTATGAACTTGAGGTCGACCCCATCAGGATGAGCTTTCAGTATCTCCTCGATACCTTTTAGATCCTCTTCCGGAATCTTTTTAGCCATGAGTTATCTGTCCTTTAGTGCTTTAGCCGTTGCATTGTAGGCAATTACATGCCACTTTAGGCAATTATATACCACTTTGGGCAATTATATGCCACTTTAGGCAATTATATACCACTTTGGGCAATCAAATACTACTTTAGGCAACTATGTGCCAATTTAGGCAGCTAATTACCACTTCTATGCTGCATGGCTAGTGTCGGGATTCTTGGGTCAAGCGAGAAGTTTTCTCTCAAATCGGAATTCACAAGTCTGATACTCAGACAAAATATCTTGCTATTGTTTTCTGTGATTGCACAGGCGCAGGAATTCATTCGTGATCAATTGCATCGGCTCACGAAGCCTTTCCACGTCAACTACCAGGTAACCGAATGTGGTGTCATTTCTTCCCGAGTGATTAGCCAGCTTCTTCAGCACCACGTAAGGAAGAGCCAAACGTTCAGCAAGAGTGAGAAATGTGCGACGAGTGTCATGTAAAATGAAAGGGCAATTTGCCTTCTCCGCAACGCCTTGGATGACATGATCGGAATCGACCATGTGGTGCTTTCCTCCTTGCCCAGGAAATACATACTCCGCATTTCCTCGTTCGCGGTATCGGCGGCACAGCATCTCGTAAAGATAATCGCTCAATGGCAGGCGATGTTCGTTTCCGTTCTTTGCAAGTTCGGCCTGAATGGTCAGGACTTTTGATTGAAAGTCGATGTTGTCCCATTTGAGCGTTTTGCCCTCATTGCGACGCAGCCCGGTGAGTAAGAGCAGCATTAGGTAGTCTTTGACTTTTTGGTGTCGGAGTTCCATTACGGCAGAATAAAACGCAGGAAGTTTGTGGTCTGGAATCACCGTTTGCCGCCTTCGGTGTGGATACCACTGGCGGTTGTTTGAAAGGCGTTTGACCGGATTGACCAGAATAATCGGCTTTCCATCAATCTCGTAATTTGCAGCAGCGAAATTGAGCAGTGTGCCTAGCATGTGCATGACGGTGTTCGCCTGCGCTTCTCCAGACGTGCCTTGCTTTGTTGTCTTACGCAGTCCAGCATGCCGTTTTTCTACCATTTCTCGGCTGATTGCGACGACTGGAAGTTCCAACCAATCACCCAGGCAGCGCGGAACCATCGATCTGTAAGCTCTCACTGTGTTCGGTTTCAAATTTCGAACAGATAAGTAGTGATCGAGTGATCGAGGACCTCTTCAAGTGTGGCGCCCTTGATTTTTCTCTTTGCCTTTTCTATTGTCGGATCTTTGCCGGCCGCCATATTCGCCAGCAGCTTTTGTGCCTTTTTCCTTGCAGCAGTTGGAGTCAGTTGAGACACCTTGCCGATCGTAATCCTTCGGAGCACTCCATTGACTCGTGCTTCAACAATATAGCTGCAGCTTCCTGGCGTGACCCGAAGTCCCAGACCTATCAGCAGCGAATCACGAAAGAAGATTTGCCCCCTCTCTGGGGGCTTGATACTTGAGATGAATAATTTGGTCAATTTTGGCATTATTCCTGCCTTCCTAATTTTGGGGTGGTATGTTAAGTTGAGTCGACAATATGTAGACAGCTCGGAAAAATTTTTATCTTTCGCAACTGTCATTGGATGAGCGTTTCCGGCGATTGACCTGAAGAAAAGATCTCGCGCCAGCACGCACACGCCCTCATGCCCGAATAGCCGGAAATCGGGACCCTGGGGTCAAGGCTGGCTCTGGAAGAGCCACCCCGAAGGGTTTGCCTTGACGCTAGGGATTTCCGGTTTGGCTTGAGCCTGGCATGATGCGCTGGAGCGCTCAGGAATCAACGATTTTCAGTCGGTCCTGGTGTGAAGTGACCTTGGACCGCTCGAACAGCGTTTACGGGTAAATAGCGGGGCCGGGCTGTCCGGTTGAATGAGAGATCTGCTGATGTGCTGGTGGAAACTGATAAGCGCCGTTTGGAAGGCAGATTCGCTAACCGTTTCGCGTTGTTTTCAATGTATCACGACACTCCAGGCTGCAAGTCGTTGCTGGACTACTTGATGTTTTTTGAACGACATTGATGAGCCAGTCGCGTACATTTTTCAGCTTTGAGAAAACGCTGCGAGGCGCAGATAGTTTTTCTTTAGATTGTTGCAAGTCTGGCTCTTCTGCAGTTTCCTTGGACCGCGCTGAAACCTGCATGCAAACATGATCATCGATAGCACCGCAACAACATCATGGCGCCATATCGAAATGCAGTAATATCAGGAAAAACGCTGGAAGTGAATGGCCGGTTTCAGGGCTGGCTGCTCTCAACACGGCTAAACAAGCCGCTCTCCATGCTGCAATTGCAAACGAATTGCAGCTTTTGTCAGCCTGCCAGCACCCAGCCCGAAGTGAATCACCATGTTTGAAAAAACGAATTGCGCTAAAGCTCTGTCAGCACAACGATACCGGCAAAACGAATCACCGCACTTATCTGCGTTCCGTTCGCCATTCCCTCGATGATTTTATTTTTCGGTGAACTGAGAAACGTAGGCAGGAACGGCCGGATCGGTGGCACTTTCACCTCCATGCGCTTTGCACATTGTTCATAGATCCCGCAATTCTAGGAAGTTTAGAGTCTGCCGGATGGAGATGAATATCGAGCCAATGACGGTTGGGAAGACAAACTTATTAAAATTGAACTCAAATTCTTGGTGTCTGCTGCAAAGTTAAAATTTAGAACAAGCGGCGGTAGCATATAGACATTTTGAAAATCTCTAGGCCATAAACCCGCCAGTGCCAGTTGTTCAGCACTAAGGGGCCTTGCAGAAAGTTTTTGCGAGATAGTCTCAGGCCCATCATCTTGCTCTATGCCATTGGGCAAGTCACCTTCGTACCGGCTAATGCTCCCCGAGCGAGTTAATTGAGTATCGAGTTCAATCAAGACGACACTAAAAAATCCATCAACGACAAAAAGTGTCACTCCGAGTGTGGGAATGGAATACGTTTGGAAATCTTCAATTAGTTCGCAGCCTAATTCGGCAACGAACTGACTAAAAACGACTCCATCCGGTGGCTGTCCCAATGACTTGATTAGGCGTTCATAAACTGTTTTCATTTTGATATTCAAGAAAACCGTACTTCTTAATTCTCCAATCATACTCATTCGATATACTCGAAGAGCCAAGTCTATATCGGGACCGGTACTGGCCCCACAGGGACCGGTACTATTGGCAAAGGTCCAATCGGAGTCTCTACTCCTGGCCATGTCCAGCTTGTTCCCGGTATTGGAATCGGCACAATCGGCGGTTTGAACGCATTACCGGTCTGTGGGCCAATCCAAGAATTCGGCTTTTTCGTTCCGCCCGTTACCGGAGTAGGCGGAGGAGGAGGAAACCTCGTCCTGCAAATCTTGAAGCAGACCCCGAGAAAAGCTGTTCTTGCCCACCCGGCCGGAATTGAGTTACCGGTGTCCATGCACCATTTCATACAGTCTTTGTAATTGCAAATTGGCTTAGGTGCGTTGGGGTCTTTACCATCAGTTCCTGACGGATCTGTAAACTCAATAGGAGCATTCCCAACGTACTGATAGAGGTTGATTCCTCCAGCCTCCTCAATCGTATCTCGATTCAAGAACCTTCCTCTCTCTGGGTTGTATGCGCGAGTCAGAGTAAGCTCCAATCCGCTCCGAGAATGGAGGTAATAGCCACCATACTGGAACTCACAATCCGAAATGCCTGACAGCTTGCTGGCTCTACCGTAAGGATCGTAGATGTACTCAGCCCGAACAACTCCTGAGGAGTCTGTCATCTCCCGGACTGAAGCAAGATGGTCTAGAGTGTAAAAGTAATCCGCACCCGAATTCTCTTGCCCCCAGGAGTAGAATTTCTTTGACACTGCACTGGTGCCGTCTCGTTCCTCGCAGCGTTGCTCATTACACCAGATATGCTGCTTCGTGCTCGTCACCGAACCGGCAACGGTCTCCACAATCTTGGTATTTCGCGACATGCCATCATACGAAAACTGGCTGAAATTGTTCACGCTGAGTAGGCTGGGCGCGTCGCCGCGCCCGAGCCCCTCGTAGAACCGTGCGTGATATTTTCACATCACACGGCTCGCGCGCCCGACTCTGCCGGTGGTGGCAGAGCTTTTGGTGTTCCTTTTCGT
>JADZFV010000124.1 GCA_020854255.1 Candidatus Melainabacteria bacterium
GACACCAGCTACAGTGGCATCTCGATTTTGTAGCCAATCTTCTTGTAAGCTGCTTGTCTCTTCTTGAACATTCGATACATTTTTTCGATGTGTGCATCGGTATAATCATAAATTTTCACCACGGACTTACCTTCATGTTCTCGATGTAGTCTGCCTACATATTGTTCAAGCCGACCATGAAAGGAGATGGGCAGCGCGAGAAAGAGCGTATCTAGGCGTGAATCATCAAAGCCTTCTCCGATGCAGTCCCCAATAGCGAGCACAAGGCGTTCGTCTGCGGCGGCTTCAAGTTGCTTCGTCAGAGCCTTTCGTTTCTTGATACTGAGACCGCCATGATAGACAATTATGTTCTTGACCTTTCCCTCAAACCGCTCGAGCAATAATTGCAAGTGGTCCTTGCGTTTGGTCAATACGAGCGGCATTCTCCTCTCGTCAACGCACTTAAGTACATCATCAATAATCATCTGGTTGCGTTGTTCATCGTTAACCAATTCACTAATGATTTCTTGGGTGTCAAAGTGTTGCCCATGTTCAGGCAAACGCGTAGCTGTAAACCTGGGTAGAACGATGTGCTCCGCAATTCCAGTATCGACATCGCGGTGGCGTATTCGATACCGGATGGGCCCGCATTGCATTACGATTATGGGGTGATGCCCGTCATGGCGAACAGGTGTCGCCGTTAGACCAAGAATCCACTTTGCCTTCACCTGCCGAAGCACTTGCTCGTACTTGACTGAGCCAACACCATGACACTCGTCCACAATAACTTGCCCATATTCAGCTACGAGATCGTCGACGACACCCTTATCATTCAAACTCTGAACCATGGCTACGTCGATAATTCCAGTAGGCTTCTTCTTGCCGCCACCGATCTGACCAATTGAAGAGGGAGGCAATTCCAAAAACGTGCTCAACCTCTCTCTCCACTGATCCAACAATTGTTGTCGATGCACTAGCACCAATGTATTAACCTTGCGCTTTGATATGCAAAATGCTCCGATAACCGTCTTGCCGAATCCAGGAACAGCATACAATATGCCCATCTCGGACTTCAGCAGCTCTTGTGCTGCCTTCTTTTGATCGTCTCGCAATGTTCCCTTGAATTTGGCTCGAATTCTTTTGCCAGCGAATCTTTTGTCGTCTATTGTGTATGGGACGCCGCTTCTATCAAGTAGGTTGATCAGCCCATCCAAGCATCCGCGTGGCAACGCTACGTGTTCTGGAAACTCCTCCGCGCAAGAGATGATTCTTGGTGTGATATAGTTCGACAGCCGTAGATTTTGATTTTGGTAGAACTTCGGATTTTGAAATGCCGCAAGCCTTTCGATACGATTCATCTGACTTTTCGTCAATCCAGACTTAGAGATGTAGGCAAAATTGCAGAGAGTGATTCCTACAACAGACGGCAACGGTGGGTTGAGAATTCCTTCTTCTTTCCTTTTGCCAGATGGAGGAAGCGCCCACGGGTCGAGTTTGTCGTCTGATTCCTCTTTATCACTCGGTTGATCGACGGACATGACGGCGTTTTGGCGCGTAGCTTCTCTCACCAGTGCTTCAACTGCAGTGACAGTCATCTTTCGCGCGGACTGCAAAAGCGACCATTGGTCCTCATAGGGAGTCATCGATTGATCAAGGAATGCGGAGTTGCCGACTGCTAACGGTCCTTTCTGCAGCGGGAGAGCAATTAGATTTCCGTACCCCTTTTTTGGCATGGTATCTTGGTTTGGAAACATTCGATCATACGAACGAAGTCCGAGTTGTCCAGTGTCTCGCTCAGCTCTAGTGATCAGCGCTTCGGCCAGACGACGTGCCATCGCTGCCGTTATGGGCTCCTCAAAAAAGATCCATACATGTGCACCATTACCTGAGCGCGACTGTTCAAGATACGCTGGAACATTCACATTCCGCGCGGCATCCATGAGTGCTTGGGCATCATCCTTCCATGACCAGGTGCCGTCCGTCGCAGAACTTACTCGTTCTGACTTAATGTCTAATTCTCTCTTTGGCACTGGTGGATGTTCGCGCCATGGCTCAGTCACCTTTCGGCATTCCGTGATTCGATTTTTATTCTTTTGATCCAGATCGATGGCGACAAACACACACGTCTCATCTTCGAGCATTGGGTAAACTCCAATGGTCTTCTTGCCCTGAAGATGTTCCTTCAGAACATAATCCGTAAGCGGTAGATTAGGACATGCCGGCGGGCCGGGGCAGGGACGTTTGCCATGAAATTCGTAATGCTCGCGCGCAGGCGAATAACCATTCTTGCCGGTGGAATGGCTCTCCCATCTCTCTGCATACTGATCCCGACGCCGCGCGAAGAGTCCGGCAAATAGTGCAACTTTTTCTTGCGCTGTTAGAGATACAGAAGGAACCTGTATCTCTGAAGTGGTGCTGGCAGATATTTCTTCGACGGTCGATTGGTTGGTAGCGTTGGCATTATCTTTGAATGTCGGGTCCAAAAGATTGATGGTCAACTGCGTTGATTCGTTTATCTCGGGATCGGTTCTAGCGTCATTCTCAGATTTCTTCTTTAGCCCTTCATTCTCTCTTTCGAGCGATTCAAGTTGGCTCCGCAGAGTTTGGACCTGTTGCAAAGCCGCGGCAAGCCTATGCTCCATCGCTTTCTCTGAGTTTTCCAACCCTGACTTGATTGATTCAAGATCGCGAATGTTTGCTTGGAGTTTTCTATTAACTGCTTCGGCAACATTCAACTCCTTTCTTAAGGCTTCAATTTGCTCATTCGCTTTTTGAAGCAGGGACATATCAGTCTGCTCGGATGACTCCAGCTTAGCTTTCAGAACCTTCACTTGTTGAAGGGCCTGCTGCAGCAAATCGTCTTTTACCTGCGACATTTGCTTGACGAGTGATCGAGGTTTCTTTTCAGGCATTTGATCGTCGAGCTAAACATTTTATGATTAGGTCTATTGTTGCAGAGAGGATGCAGCCGAGCAATCCATGCCAAATCATGGTAGTCCGTGCCTCGCAGCCCTGGTATGCCTACCATGTCAACAGGATTATACAGTTGTAATCTCGCTGATGTAGTGAGGCTCAAAAAGAAGAACGTCAGAGGTCACCTCTGGAAGCGTTCAAAATGCTTCTTCAATAGAATCACCAACTGCGCGATTAATTTCATCATCGAAGACAAAAACATCATCTAAGTCGTTGTAGTTATCAAAATCGCTTGCGCTGCGCGCGTCATCGCTCTCAGTGGCGTTCCATTCGTCCCAGGAAACGCCATAGGAAGCACCACCCGCGGTGAACCCGGCAATGAAAGCGAAGTACTCATTGTATCCAAAGAGCTGCCCATATCTGGACATCTCTTTCTCTCGCTCCTTCTGCTTTTCTCGTTCCTTCTTTCGTGCTCGCTGGCGATGCTTCTGCAATACTGTTGCTTGCACTTGGGCAATACGTTCTGCTGGAATCTCCACTCCGAGCATTTGCAATTCTTTGATTGCACAGAGCGGATCAACCGCGTAATGCTTCGAATAGCCACAAATCAGGTCCTTGCCTTCATACTTGGGAATCCAATGCGGTGCAGCCTGAAGCCGCGAAGCACGTTTCATGCGCTTGTGTCGTGGCGTATTTGAGCGCTTTCTTCGTACCTTCGCCATCATTTATCTCTTAACTTAATTGCTATCTGCACGATTTCCGGTAGGTGCAGAAACATCGGCCGCTCCTCACTTAAGCAATCGCAGGTCTGCGGGCGATAAAATCTTGGCATACTGCTTGTCTAGATCCAGAAAAGCACCATAGTCATCGTTGTCCTTCAAAGTTTTGAGCCTGCCCGCAAGTGCATGTCTGTCAA
>JADZFV010000125.1 GCA_020854255.1 Candidatus Melainabacteria bacterium
GGAAGGTTGGTAGCCATCAAGAAAATGATCGCCTCCACGCTTACCGAGACCGCTTTCATGCGATTTCAGCAAGAAGCAAAGGCAATTACGAGCCTGCGCCATCCGAATATCATCATGGTTCACGAATTCGGCGTCGCCGAAGATGGCGAACCCTTTATGGTCATGGATTTCATCGAGGGAGCGAATCTCGGTGAATTGATCAAAGAGAAAGGCTCTCTCACAATCGAAGAAAGCATGCACAGATTTATTCAGCTCTGCGACGCTCTTCAGCACGCGCACGCGGCTGGTGTCTTGCACCGCGACTTGAAGCCGGGCAATGTGATGCTTTCCAGCGTCGACGGCAGCTTTGCAGATGCGCGGCTGGTTGACTTCGGGATCGCAAAATTGATGGCAGAGGAGGGTGAAGAAGCAGAAAAATTGACGATGACCGGACAGCTTTTTGGCAGTCCTCCCTACATGAGCCCTGAGCAATGCAGAGGATTCGCTCTTGATGCACGCACCGACATTTATTCAATGGGTTGCGTCATGTTCGAAGCTCTGACAGGACGCGTTCCCATAAGAGGCCAGAGCGTTCTTGAAACGATCATGATGCAGGTGAGCGAAAAGGCACCGGCAATGAAGGAGGTCTGTCCGGAAAAAGACTTCCCGCCGATTTTGGAAAACATCATTGCCAAAGCGCTGGCCAAAGATCCCGACGATCGCTATCAAACGATGCGCGAGCTAATGGTCGCATTGATGGAAGCAGGCATCGAGATGAGATCGCCTGGAGCGATTCAAACAACAGATATAACAACAATTCCAGAAAAAAAATTATCGGTGCCACTATCAGTCTATACAGGCGTACTGTGTTTTGTCGCTACTGCTTTTGCTTTCTCCGGCTGGTTTATTTGGGTCGGCAATAAGCACGAAGTAAAAGGCATTGAAGTAACCAGGCAAGTCGCCACAGATCTACTTATCTGGGCACCACGCAGAGATTTGACCGATCAGAAGCTCAAATCGCTGGTGCATCCGGATCTTCTGATCAGCAATCTGGATCTAGAAGGGGCTGAAAACATCAGCGACTTAGGATTCACACCCATCTCAAAAATTCAGCTTTTAGAAAGAGTAAGTGCCAAAAACACTAAATTAGGAGATGATGGTCTGGCAAAAATTGTACAATTGCCTAACTTGAGAAGCCTGGAATTAACCGGCACGCAAGTGACCGACAAAGGTGTGGAAGCTCTTCTGAAAGCGAAAAATCTCAGCTCGCTTACGCTCAATTTGACTCGTGTCACTGATAAAGGACTGTCCAAAATTGGGCAAATGCCGAAGCTGAGCACCATTGCCATCGGTTACTTACCGGCAGTGACGCCGGCCGGTCTTTGCCAACTGAAGGATTTGCACCTCTCGACAGTCGACCTCTCTGGACTGCAAATTACACCTGCAGTGATGAGTATGCTCGCAGGCAAGCACAGTTTGAAGTGGCTGATTTTGCAGGACAGCAGTCTGTCAGATACCAGCATTAAAGAAATTGCAAATATGAGCAGGCTGCAAAAATTGAACATCAACGGTACTCCTGTCGGTAACGAAGGTTTTTCGCATCTGTCCAACCTCTATTCTCTGTGGCAACTTCAAGCCGGACAAACCAACGTTGGCGACAGCGGAATTTCTCATCTGCTTATGCTGCCGCGCCTGCAAGAATTGAATCTCAATTCCACAAAGATTACCGATGAAGGAGTTGCACAACTCAGCAAAATCAAAACGCTTCGCAAGTTGTGCCTGGTTGGAAATCAAATTGGCGATCAATCTTTAAAATCCCTTTCCAATCTCCCGAATCTGCAGGAATTGGACATGGACGGTACGAATATTACCAACGACGGATTGAAGTGGCTAAAGGATTATAAGAGCCTGACCTATATTTGCTTGTCCCGCTGCAATCATCTCAGCAGAACGGAAGTGGAAAGGATTGCAGAAGAAATCAAACACCAGGAAGAAACTGACACAGAAAGAGCAGAATCCGACATTAATTCAGCCAGGCAAAAGAGGCCTGAGATAACCTCAAGGCTTCAAGTTGACTTTAACCCACCTTCTAGCGGCTGGTGAATCAATCAACTTACAGCTTTGTAGAGCCTGCTAAATGTTTGCACGAGTTGATCGCTCAGGCATTATCCGTTTACAGAGATGCTCGCGAACTCTGGCGAACCAGATTACCGGTTTCGCTGTACTCGAAGGCCTCAAGCTCGGCTGCCGAGACATTCATCCCTTGCAATTTGCTGGAATGCCCCAATGTCACCATGCGGTCGAGAATGGTGAAAATGTCTTCGCAATACCGTGCCAGAGCGCGTCCTTGAGGAACAATGTCTTCTACTGCAGCAGCGATATAAAAATCGGAAACAATCTGCAACGGAATCGAACCTTTATCTTGAGTGCGAACTTCGCCATGCGAGCTTTGAAAACGCAAGGTCAAGGGCGAGCCAGGTTGAGCAAGAACGGTCAACTTTCGCTGGAAGCCCGAATTATTAAGTTCAAACTCCCCAATCAGCTGGTTGAACGCAGCCGGTCCGGTCGGCAAATTGCCCTGCATCTTGCCAGGGTTTGTGCCCAGCTCTTGAGCGAGCAACTCCACCAGGCGGGCAAAAGCTGCTACGCCTTGAAGATCAATAGTCGTGCCCTGTGCTGGTTTCGGCTGGGCCGGGTTAGGAACATCCTGGGAGCTCATACTCAATGACATCCTCTCAATTAACACGATCGTTTATGTTTGCGGCATACATCAGCAATACTGAGCCTTTTACCGCTTCTTCATCATGCCAGCTGCATGTCAATTATTCAAGTAGAACCCGCTTGATAATCGGCTCACAAAGCCAATTTGTAAGCCATAACACATAATGACAATCGGCAAGACGCTCTCTATTAAACCGATTACACCAAATCATTCTCAACCAAGCGGCCTCATGACAAACCGTTAAGCGTCTACTTCGGCTACCGGCGCGCATTGGTCGTACAATGATGCGCGTCTGATTGGCCCGCTATACACATGACCACTGCCGACGACACAGCAAAAACACTCAATCTCGTTACTTCTACCAAAGAGTGGACGGAGATGATCAAACTCGAACACACCGTGTTTGCGCTGCCTTTTGCTCTGTCCGGTCTGGTTCTGGCTTCGCCGGCTTTGCCCGGGTGGAAGGTCGTCTTCTGGACCATTCTTGCCTTTACAGGCGCACGCGCGGGAGCAATGACCCTGAACCGCTTGATAGATGCCAAGTTCGATCTGCGCAATCCGCGCACCCAAACGAGAGCCATCCCGCAAGGAAGAATCAAAGGCGTTCACGCCGGCATCTTTGCTGTTATCTCTTTTCTCATCATGCTTTTTGCGGCCGCTCACTTGCCTCCGTTATGCCTTTACCTTTCTCCGATTGCCCTTTTCTGGCTGAGCTTCTATTCATATACAAAGCGAATTACCTGGCTCTGTCACATCGTACTCGGCATTGCCCTGGGTGGTGCCGCGCTGGGCGGCTGGGTTGCTGCAGGAGGAATGCTCGATATTGCCGCACCGTGGTTTCTCGCACTGGCCGTAAGCACCTGGGTGGCCGGATTCGACATTATCTATGCCTGTCAGGATTTTGACATCGACAAAGAGGAAA
>JADZFV010000126.1 GCA_020854255.1 Candidatus Melainabacteria bacterium
ACTCTTCTTACTCTCCAATACATTAGTCAAACTCCACTTTTCCGAGGACCCAGTTGCGATTAGATCGGTAGAGCGTAAGCACGCAGGCGGTATCACTTTGGCAAAGAGCACCACTAGCCGGCTGAATATCTGGGCTGGTTGATTTTGGCTCGTCTCTCTTTTCCGTCTTCTCGGCGTCATCGCCAGCCAATTTCGTCAGAGTCTGTTTGGCCTTTACTCTCACTTTGGCTTCGTTTTCCGACTTAGCCAGGACCGAGACATCAGTTATCTCAACATTTGAGGCAACCTGTCCCGGCCATCTCCAATCGAATACTTCAAGCGCTTCACTGCTTGCCGCTTCGCTTACTCGCATGTTGGAAACATATTGCAGTCCCAGCCAGACAAAAATCAGAAGCAGGCAGAAGATAACGAATATTCGGTTCGGACGAAAAAGTTTCTCCATCGTATCCTTTCCAGATGCCGGATTTAAATCGACCGTTCGTCATTTTCTTTAAACAAGATTCCGTACAAACGTTCAAACTGATCCGGACTCAACCGTCGTGTTGCAACCCGAGATAGTACACGGACTGGCGACACGCGTCGGTTTCGCTCAAATTGGGATTCTTGAGTTTTACCTCCTTGATCATTTCTTCGCGTCTAGGAATATCGCGAATCGGCTCGGAAGTGCAGATCCAGTAGTCCATGGGGCTCGGCACCAATCGAATCGTTCCGTGTACAGATCCTACAATGAGCAGGAGCTGTGAATCCCTTCTCTTCTCCTCGTCCTTGGAAAAATTTTCTATCGCGGCAATTTCGGCGTCACTGAGACGCAGTGCCTCTTTCAACATGCGCAGGTCAGACGCATCTTGACGGAGGATCAGCTTCATGTGCGAGTTCTTCACAACAGAATCGGCTTGCTCAGCCTGTTTGAAGAAGTCTTTCAACTGTTGAGTAATGGAGACGAGCATCATACCGTAGTGACGGGCTCTTCTGGAAAGGTCATCCAGAAGGCGGGCTCCGGCTTTGAACCGCATCAATGTCGCGGCTTCGTCGATGATGGCGGCAAACCTGATCCGGCGCAGTTTGCACTCGGCAGCGCGGCGTCTGATGAATTCAGCAACCATATAAACAGCGATTCTTTCCAGTCTCGGTTCATTTACTTCCCGGCTATCAAACACGATGAATAGCTTTTCGGTGTCGATATTCGTGTAGCCGTCCACAAGTCCGCCGAAAGCGCCCTGGCGAGTAAACAGTGAAAGTCCGCGAGCAAATGTCTGCAAGCGGTCACGCTGTACGGGGTCGACTTCATCAGAGGCAGCCTGAGCGGTTACCCGTGCCAGGTCGGACATGGTGGGGACGGTCTCTCTGAACTGCGCGTCCATGTATGCGACCCGGATCAATCCATCAAGCAGTGATTTTTCCTCCACGTTCATCTCTTCTCGCCCTTCAGGCGCAAGCATCAAGTCGAGCAGAGACAGGAGTGTCGAAACCTTGTCCGCGGAAGGCTCGCCGGGCTTGTCTTCAGGACCGAGATCAAACGGGTTCAAAATATAACCGGATGATGGTCCGAGGTCGACATAGGCGCACATCTCCGGTCCGAGCAATTTGGTGATGAACCTGTAGGCACCGTTTTTGTCGACTGTTTTATCAATCAGCACAAAGCGCGTGCCCAGAGGCAGAAGGCGCAAAATCATCATGGACACGGCGAAAGATTTACCGGCACCGGTTGTTCCTACGACGAACATATTGTTTGCGTCTTTGCCCTGTCCTCTAAAAAACGGATTGAGTAAAACCGGTTCTCTCGACGCGCTGGCAAAGCCGAACGGCACACCATCAGGAGTTCCGCATGTAGCTGTGAAGAAGGGCCAGAATGTTCCGACAACAGGCGACATGATTCTGTGAATAATCGCCAATTTGTCGACGCCGACAACTAGCGTCGATTGCCAGGCATCAAGCTGCAGCATCTGGGCGCGATCGAGCAACGCCCCGCGATTTTTGAATACGCGTCTTACTTCGTCCATATTGGAAGCCAGCTGCTCAGGCGTGTTGGCGAGCGCTCTTATGTAGAGACTGGTGTCGAATGCTTTGTTGGAAGATCGCAAAAAGTCTTGAATCGCCGTCGCCGCCGATCGCGTTTCTTCAATACCTTCAAGGTCGGGACTGGCTAACTGTGTGGATGTGACTCGACCGAAGTGGTGCTTCCATTTCAAATCATTGCGCACTTTGTCCTGGTTGCAGGTGTGAACGAAAAGCGAAAGTTGATATTCTACAGAGAGCGTAAGCAAGTCAACGAGCCAGCCCATCCACGTTTCGTGAGGCAGCTGCTCCAGGTACTGGGTGCCTATATACTTGCCGTCCAGCCAGATATGCTCGTCTGAAACTTTCAGTGCGGACCCGGCCAATGATGAAGCCTCGGAGATGTCGGCGCGAGTTGGCGGTGCTTCCGGATCTCTTTCGGCCAGGCTGGGATTGAGATCTGCGTAGATTAGATTGCGAACCTGTCTTCTGTTCAACATCTGCGGGCGCAAGTTGGAGACCCGCAATTGCTCGTAGGCAGTCCTAGCCAATCGATCGAGGATTCCCACATACTCTTCATGTTTTTGAATTGAGCGCCTGCCGCTCCACCCCGTGGTTCCTCTTGCATCCGGGGGCTGGTAGCTCACGGCGATATAAAAATCCCGCTGCGGAACGAAGCTGACGTCCTGCTGGCGGCGGAACCATTTGTCTGTGTAATCCGCGTACCATTTCAGATAATCGTTGTCGGTTTTGATCAACGTCTGATAGCGCGATAGATATTCATCGACAGGCAAGTTGCGCGATTTGATAATGACTTGAATATCAGATTCGCAAGAATTGACGAAATTGGTGAATTGTCTGGCCATCGACTCGCGGTCCGCTTCGTCGAAGAGCAGGGCATTGATACCCTTGCAGCTGATGTATTTGCGCATGCTGCCGTCGGCTAAGACAACCAGACCTTCGTCCTCGTCGTCACCCGGAATTGCGTAGAGATAGCAAACATCTTTCCAACTTGATTCAGGACGAGCATCCTTAGGAGGAGCATCATCGTCGCCATTTTGATTGTTTTCGGTGGATTCGCTGCCGAAAGGCAGCATTTCTCGCACGGCCCCGGGAAGTGAATTGTAAAAACCGGCAAAAACATTTTGTATGGAAGGCTGCGGCGTCGTGCGCAACAATCGACCGCTAGTCTCGCTTTTTACAGTCGGCGGTTTGAACTCGTCGCCATAGTCATCGTCACCGCCTGCGGCATAACCACCCGCTCTTCCTCTGGCACCGGTGCCTGACCCACCGCCGCCACGGCCGCTGCCCCCGCCCGGGGGTCCAGGGCGTTTTCTTCCTCCTCTTGATGCGGCGTAGCTCTGTGCCATTGGGTTTCCTATTTAAAAATCGTCGTCTGGATCAGCGGCCGGTGCATTCTCAGCTTGAACATAGAAGCTTTCTTTAGTTTTTTTAACCTCAATTATATTCCCATCTGGATAGATCGGAGCAGGTTCAGTTCTGGATACATAAAGGGTCGGCGCCAACCCGAGGCGATATGTAAGGATATTTTTCCACCACGAGAAGGGCTTCAGTCGGGTGCCCATGACCACAGCCACGGCACCGCACATCCAGATGATGAAAAACCATACGCCGATTGGAAAATTGTGGAACTTCCAGTCCTGCGGGAAACGGCCGGCCATAATCAACCCGGTCACTACCCAGACCGACAGCAATATCAGCTGCCGCGGTTCGAAACCGAACACCTTGAGCGGCTTGTTGAGAATAATCACTCGTTGAACGTAACCCAAAGAACAAACTCCTTAAATCGAACTGTCGTCTAAAGCTTCAGGCATCAAGCCAGTGGTGGTGCTCCCGGCGGCGGGGCCGTAGGCGGACCCTGCGGTGGTCCCTTCTTTCCTCCGAATCCTGGCGGTCCACCGGGCGGTCCACCGGGCGGTCCTGCCGGCGGTCCTTTTCTGTTTTGGGTCGAGCCACCGGCCTGACCTGGAGGTGGTCCTGCCGGCGGACTCATTGAATTTCCGCGCGGAGCTGAAGGCGGTGCTTGCGGTGGAGCCGGAGGCGCCACTCTAGGCACTCCCAGAGCGGCTCCGGTCGACACATGGGCCGGGGCTTGTGGTGGGGCGTCCGCTTCAAACTGAATCGATTCGGTGCTGCCCTGTTCGCAAAGGCGCATCAACTTGCGTGCCATCACGGCAAAACGAGCCGACAGTCTGCCTATGCACATGCGGAAATGATCGCGGGCGCCTTCAAAATCTCCCGAGCGGCGCATTAATTCGCCGATCAAATACTCGGTTTCTGAACGCACCTCCTGCGGGCAGGTGTTATCGGAAAGCGAGCGCTTGAAAGACTCTGCCGACAGGCGCCGGTACTCGCGCGCTTGCGGAAAGGCTTTGCTGTCGTCGGCGCACCAGGCGGCATGGATATAAAAAACGGCGGCCTTATAGGAGTTGATACTGCCGGCATCGCGCTCTTTTTCCAGGGCCGCTTGCCTGTACTGCATGTGAGCGCTGGCGGCGGCTTGCCAGAGAACCGGCGTACCTGAAGCAGGGGGAAACGTGGTCGACCAATCGGCACGCCCGCAAGAAGGACAGGTGACTATGGCGTACTGCTCCATCATCGGGCTGTAGCCGCGATAGTCCTGGCGCAATTCAGAATTGCGGTATCCGATATCAATAAATGTCGGCAATTGGCGCGAAACAAACGAGGTCCCGCACTTATCGCATCTAACTCCAACTTCAGCTAGCAACATTTCCATGGACTCTGACCACCATCTATCTATATTAATACCCGCAGGAGAAGAGATGCCCCTCCTCCTGCGGCTTTTCATTGATTTATCAGTTAGAAGACCCGGGTCAAATAGGTCTGTGGCTTTTGTATGGTCTCTTTCTCTCTTTTATCTTTTGTTTTTCTTGTTGTGTGGGTTTCCGATCTTGCAATTGAATAATCAGATACGTTTTTTCAACCTGCCGTCTACTTTTTCTCGTAGAGCGGGTTGCCGTGCTCGTCATAGCCGATTATCCTGCGGTTGTCTTTCTTCTTCTGGCTGCCGCCGCCTTTGCGCATCAGGTCCTGCAGAGAAGGTCCCGGTCCTTGCTGTCCGCGGTTAATGCGGTTGCTGATATTGGACCACTGCTGCCAGATGGCCGCTCCGACACCGGCTGCGGTGACGGCTTTGCCGACCGTGCCTGAAGGATCGACTCTTCTTGTGGTATCCATGATGCCACCGGTAGGAGCATCAACATGAGCCTGGAAGTGAGGCGAGTTGACGTCGACATGAGCGTGTCCATGACCGACATGAGCCTGGAAGTCAGGTGTTCTCACGTCTAAGTGTCCTGGATCGCCTCGAAGCTCGACGGAATCGGCTCTCCAACCGTCCTGCCTGTAGCCAGGATCACGATATCCGGCGTCGGCGCGATAGCCGGGGTCAGAACCGTATCCTGCATCATTTCTCCATTCCGGGAATCTCGAAGCGGTCTCGGGGATATAACCTCCCTGATGATGTCGGGTCGGATTGGAGAAAGGATCGTAGCCTCCCTGCACGCGAGTCGGATCGGTCGAGACGTGCGTGCCAGCAGTCCAGCCGCCGTCAGGTGTTCTCAAGGCGACTTGCTCGCCTGTGCCGGCATACGTCCAACCTGTGCCGCGCTGATACTCGACCGGTCTGTCGGATCCGGCCAGCTCGAAGCGGCGGTTGTTCAAATCGTATTCGATCTGGCGTCCGGTGCCGTCGGCATAGAAGCCTCCGCCCGTCTGCGTGACAGGAATACCGTTGTAGCCGGCATTCGGGTTGTTGGCCACTTCCCATCGACCTTGCTGGGTATCGTACATGACCTGTGGAGTGCGTGTCGCATCTCCTGACGCCACCGATGCCGTCGAGTAGATCTGACCGTTTTGCGTGTAACCGACAGTAGAACTTGCATCCAACGGTTTCCACGAACCGGCGGTAGTGTCGAGCTGGCGCACGTCTCCATTGGCTCCGAAGGCGTAATAGCCTCGGCCGCCTGGATCTGTAACAACCGGCACGTTGGTGGTGGCGCCGTTGGAGCCGACCACTTCCAGTCGCCTGTCGTTGAAATCGTAGGCTACGCGACCGCCCGTTTCCGGAGCGACCCATTGCTGCGATCTCGAGTCGTACTGAACAGCCTGATTGGTGCCGGCAATTTCCCAGCGATTGTCGCGCTGGTCGAACTGGATAAGTCCGTTCGATGCGGCAGCGGTGATATTTCCGCCCTGATCGACGCGAATCGGCGCTGTGGCAGGATCAATAGATCTCCACTGGCTGTCTGAGCCCAATTGAGTGACCATGCCGTTGGCTGCCACCGAGTACCAGCCGGAGCCGGCCGGATCTCTGTAAGCTGCGACATTGGTTCCTGCCTGTTCGAAGCGGTTTTGCTGGGCATCCCAGACAACTCCGCCGCGACTGTCGGCAGCCACCCACTGACCGCCGGCCGATTGCATGACCGGCGTATCGGTGCCGCGCACTTCCCAACGAGCGCCGCCCGGATTTTGAGAATCGAGGAATACCGATCCGCCCGTGTTGGCCGCGACATATGTGCCTGTGGCATCGCGAGCGACGGCTGTATTGGTGCCGTAGATCTCCAGCTGTCTGGAGGCTGGATCCAGTACGACCTGACCGCCGGTACCGGCAGCCACCCAGTTGCCCGAGGCCGAGTCTCTGGCCATGGCCACATTGGTGTCGACGTATTGGCCTTGTGCGGTTTGCTGACGCAATTCCCACTGACCGGCTTTTTGATCGTAGAAGACCTGCCCGCCCGATCCCTGGGCGACGAATGTGCCGTTGGAGTAGGTGACCGGTGCATCGGTCCCGGCCGGCGACCAGGTAGCCGAGCCTGAGGAAGCAGGCGACAGCATTTGAACGGAGCCGCCGTCAGCGGATGCGGCATACCATCTGCCCGATCCGTTGGGATCGACGACAGCTGCGGTGCCGGCGCTTGTTTCGAAGCGCATGTCTTGACGGTCGAACTTGACTTGACCGCCCGTATCGGCAGCCACCCAGTTGTTGCTGGCCCGGTCGTAAGCAACGGCGGCATTGGCGCCTGCTACTTCATAACGGCCTTGAGCGGCATCGAATACTACGCGACCGCCCGTACTGTCGACCGACCACTGGCCGCCCGAATAAGTGACACCTTCGTTCGAGCCTGTCGCTCTGAACTGGCCTTCTGCAACCGAGTAGGCAACCTGACCTGATGCACCCTGTGCATACCATTGATTGGATTGTCGATCGTATTGCACACCGACATCGGCGTTTCTGGCTTCGAATCGGCCCTGCGCCTGGTCGAAGACGACATTGCCGCTGGTGCCGGCAGCGATAACCTCGCCGTTGCGGACTTCCATCGGCGCGCCGGCGGCCCGTTCCCAACTGGCTTGTCCGGCTTGTCCGCCGGCCAGCCGTTCGATCGACTGACCGTCTTGCGAAACGCGGAACCATTGTCCAGAACCACCCGGATCGGACATGACCACGCCGCCTGAAGCTCTGTCCTCGAAGCGGTTTTGCTGTCCATCCCAGACCACGTTGCCGTTGGTTCCGGCAGCGACAAAGTTGCCGTTTTCGTAGTTGACTGCCGCACCGGTTCCGGCCGCCTCGAAGCGCTTGTCGGTGGTGTCATAGACAATGCCGGAGGCTGTGGAGCCGTTGGCATCGCGAGCCAGCCACTGGCCGGTTCCGGCGTCGTAGCTGACTCCTGCACCATCGGCAGTGCGGTAAGTGCCTGACGTCTGGTCGTATGCAATCTGCGCAGTGCCATCCGCGTTGCGCAGGACGTTGCCCTGAGCATCGGTGGCCTGGTACTTGCCTGTCTGAGGGTCGTACGCTGATACCTGCGTGTAATCGCCGGTGGCAGAGTTGCGCGCATACATCATATCGGCAGCTCGAGCCGCGTCACCGCAAATGACGTCGCCATTGCGGGCCGCTTCTCGGACCGAATCGTCCAGTCCGGCTCTGGCCATGACACCGATTTGAGAGGCTTCATCGCCCTTGGCCGCTTTGATGAGCGTATCGGCGTTGACGCCGGTGCGGCTTTCCAACTGCGCTCTGGCCGCTGGGTCGCCTTGCTCGGCGCGAGACAGGAGCGAGCCGGCCGCTCCTGCAGAACCGGCAGCACCGACCACGGCGGCTGCCGTCATCATCGCTGTAGGATCTCCGCGCAGAGCGTCGTTCAATGTCTGAGCAGACATACCGGTGGCGGCTTGAATGCGCTCTTGTGCTGCCGTGTCTCCGGCTTGAGCCTTGTCCAGGTCGCCCGGTTGGGTGCGCGCCAAGGCTTCCATTGTTGCAGTTGCAGCTGGATGTCCCTTGTCGTCGAGGGCCTTGAGGCCTTCGAAAGCCTGCTTCTTCTCTTCCGATGGCGGCATATTGGCTGCACCAAGTGCTGCCAGAGCTGCTGCTTCTGTGGCGTCGTTGGCTCCGCCGCGCATACCCATAGCGGTACGATCTGACGGTGGCAAGCCCGGGTCGACTCCGGCGCCACTTCTAGACAAGCCGGTAACAGGATCGATATCGGTGCCGCCGCGCGGACTGAGTGCGGCATTGCTGAGATCGCCTTGATTGCCAGCCGACAATGCCAGAGGACTGGAACCGGTGCTGGATGTCAGGCTTGGATCGCCTGAGCCTGTGCTTGAGCCAGGGCCGCCAACTTGACTGCCTGCTCCTCCCGGTCCGGCTACGCCGCTGCCTGCGGTTCCCTGACCGCCCTGACCACCGGCACCACCAGAGCCACCAGCTCCGCCGCCTTTGGCGCCGCCACCAGCTCCGCCACCTTGCATGGCTTCCTGCATCTTGCCGGCTGCCTCACCGCCGGCTGCGGTGACCAACCCGGCAAAATCGAAGGCTTTCTTAACCGACAGTCCTGCCAGCGAGTTCAAGGCTGTAATGATAATCGAACCATCATCGCCGACTCCCTTGAAGCAAGCCATCAAAAGAATGGTGGTGTTCCAGAACAAACTCCAGAAACAAAGCGTGATCACGCCTTCAATCCAGCTCTTGAGCGCATTGCGCATAGGACCTATCGGCCATACCCAGAGAGCTGCGGCTATCGGTCCCATGCACCACAAGTAGTACAAATACGCCATCTGGAAGGCACTCATGATATTCCATGCGGCGGTGAGACCTGTATTGGTCATACCTTTGGCGAGGCGGTTCAAGTTTTTCGCTTGCACCACGTTTTCGTCAGGCACGCGAGTTTCGTCTACACCCAAGCAAGGGTCGTATTCGCGAACTGTCGAGTTTAGGCCTTCAAAGGACGACCAAACAGAAGTGCCTCTCTCGACCGGCCTTTCTTCTTCGTGAATAGCGTTTTCATGGCGATTGGCCGGATTGCTGGCCAGCGCTCTTTTCTCGTGGCAAATAGCATCTTCATACATGTCCGTCCCGAAGATGCGCTTATATTCATCGGCAATCGTAAACGTAATTGAGTTGGAAACGTCGATACCATAGTTGATCACAAGGAAAGTTGCCGG
The DNA here is from genome assembly GCA_020854255.1 of Candidatus Melainabacteria bacterium. GTDB lineage: Bacteria > Cyanobacteriota > Vampirovibrionia > Obscuribacterales > Obscuribacteraceae > QKMZ01. Next base: position 9,475 of record JADZFV010000126.1, read on the forward strand.
AATCAAAAAGACGGCAACGATAGAGCGCGTGATACCTTCGATCGGGCTGTCTGCCTGGGCCCACACAGGTGAGCCTTGAGCGACAATCGCTTTGACTTGAGCGAGCACAGCACCTGGTAAAAGAAGCAAAATTGCCATTGGGATAAACAACTGATCTCTCAATCGGTGCCAAACGTTTCCTTGCTCGGCAGTGAAGTTGACCAGGTATTTTTTGCTGAAATCGATGGCGCTTATTGCCTGGTTGGTGGCCATGTTATTGGCCGAGTTGGCTGCTGAATTCGACGTCAGCCCGCCCAGAGTGTTGGCTGTCCACATGAATCTCTCCGGGTTGGACAGTTGCTCCAGCATGATGTTCTGGTTGTAGCGCTGAATTAGCTGGAACTGGGTATCCGATACGGGATAACCGAAAGTCTTCAATTCATTCTTGTTGATACCTTCGTCTCGCTTGGTGGGCACCGTGGATGGAATTCCGGGCGGCACAGGCACCGGCCATGCAAATGTGGGGCCGGACTGAGTCTTGACCGTACCGGGTCCGACTGATTCTTTAGGGCCCCTGCCGTCTTGCCCTGTGGCCGCTTGCAGGGCCCCTCTGAAGTTGCCTTGAGCTGCCTGGCGAAGTCCATTGGTAAATCTGGATATTCCCTGCGAGCCGCCCACGTTCTGCAAAACGTCGGTGCCACCATATTCGGTGGCAGAGTAAGTCTGGGCGTTTTTCATCCGGTAATAAAAGTGTCGCAAAGTGAGCGAGGCCGAGCCGGGGTTACCGTCACGGGAATCACCCGTGCCCTGTGCACTGGCAGCTATCGGTACGAATCCGATAAGAAGCAGCACGAGCGATAGTCGCGCTATAAACGTTGTTGTCGTTTTTCTTCTTCCAATCATTTGAGATCCATCCTCACGCGTTCTTATGTAAATCTTTGAAGAGTTTCACTGGCTGCCGCTGGAAACTATCAGGCGGTATCAGTGTCATCGGGGTTCAGTTGACGTCGCTTCGGCGCTTCGTCATCATCGTCCCCGCCTTGAGAGAAGAATCCGGAACTCTGAGGATCAAGCGCCGCCATCATTTGCTGCGGGCTGTTTTGTGTCAAGAATTCCTGGACTTGCTGCTCAGGCATGCCGGCCTGACGCAGTCCGTCACCGATTGCCTGCACATTCTGCGATGCATCGTTGACAAAGCTGGCTAATTGAACGCCTGGATTGGTTCTCGATCCGCC
>JADZFV010000127.1 GCA_020854255.1 Candidatus Melainabacteria bacterium
AGAATCTCAGCCACTTGCTGAATTCGCTTCTCGTCGGTTTTCTCCAGATCAATAATGCGCATGCGCGCCTCCGCATGATGTCGTTTCCGCCGCAACGCCGACATTCTAAATCAAAACCGTACAAACTTCATTTCCCGCTACCGCGTTTCGCCCCCCATTCTAAATGCCTTTCGGTGAAGGAACCTTTGCATATTCACGCGGTCTTTCCTTGAGCACTCAGAAGAGGAAACAATAATGAAAACCAAACTGACGATTGTGGGCGTCGTATTGGCAATGATGCCTCATCTTGGCGCTATTGCAGGCGAATCACAAGCTTCCAGCATGGCGGGCACTTCCAATCAAAGCTCCGCAGGCAACGAACAGTCGTCGCAAGCGACCAACAAACCGACAAGCTCGGCAACTACGTCGACCTCCACCTCTGCGATCACGCAGACCAGCAGTCATGCCACAACTCAGAATGACCACGCCCGCGGCAGAGTCATCAATCCGCGTATTCCGGAAATGCGTAAAGCTGCATATAAGCCTCGCGCCAAAGCAGTGTCTACTGTTCGGTACTACAAGCCGGGCTATAAGAAATCCGGGTACAAAATGCGCACCAGCAGCAAAGCTCGCTGGCAGACCAAAACCTGGAACTAGATATAAACCAGGCAAGAACTTCTGGATATGCGCTTCGGCACTAGCCGGAGCGGTCACCCTGCGCAAAGACGGCTGCAAGCAGAGTCTTTGCTCCGGATAACCGCTCCGGCTTTAACTAATTGCCCTTGTCGAAAAGCCAAAATGCAACACTCTCGAGTTATACTATGTTCTATAATATTCGCATTTCCAAAAGCAAAGGAGCAAAGATGCCGCGAACGGCATTGCTCCTCGCTTTAGGCAAGCCGGTGTCTTACCTCGCCGCAACTCGGCGAGCAGGCAAGTCGGTCGCGAAGCCTGTACAGAAAGCAGACAGCAGACCGACGACATAGCCGACGCTATCGAGACCACCAGCCGCGAACTGGCACCAGACAACAGCGGCGAAGCCGATGGCCAGCAGGCTGGCGCCGACGCGCAGCCAGATCTGTTCGCTGGTGAAGTAGCCCGACTGTGCGCACCGAGTCCCCCAGCTCAAGGCGAAGACAGCCATGAAGAAGTAGACGGTGAGCCCAACGCAGAAGACGAGATTGACGTAATCCGGATTCATGAAGTTGCTCCACTGGTTGACGTTTCTTGGGAGTGCGCCGCGTGACGCGACGCACTCCGATCGAATTCACATCAGATTAGGGCAGTTCGAACTGCCTCAATTGTGCCTGCGGTCAGTGCGACGTCGGCACCTTGCCCCACTGCCGAGCCGCTTCGATGAGAGCCGCCTTTGCCTTGGCCTTGAAGGCAGCCGGGTCGCTCTCGATGATCTCGAGCGCGATACCGGCATGGAACGCGACATACAAGCCGATGACGTACAGCGGCAGCAGCCCACCGAGCGCGCCCGACAGAGCACCGCCGACGGTGGCGAGCATATAGCCGACGAAGAGAGTGATCGCGCCGACACCGATGAGAATCGGGCCAACGAACCAGGTCGCAGTCGCGCGCTGAGAAAGGCGCACGGCGGCGATACCGCAGCCCATGAAGTTGAGGAAGATGACCAGGTACGCGAGGTTGAGCAAGCCGAAGATTGCCTCTTGGCCGAGCATGTGATTGTCCATCTGTTTGTGTGGTTCGTGTGGTTCGTGTGGATTGAATTGCAGGAGCGCCGCCGCTCCCGCAATTTCAGGCGCCGCACCGTATCCGGTGCCCGCCCTCGGCGTCAGCCGGCGGAATCCTGCTCGTTCTGCGTGGCGAACTCCGAGAGATCGTCGAGCGACACGTAGATGTCGTCGAGATCGTCGTTGCCGCGGCAGTTGGAGCAGTGGCTGCTGCGATAGGAAATCGTGCAGCCCTCGTCGTGGAATTCGATCTTCTCGATCTCGTGCCGCAAACGCGGGTTGAGCGTCTTGGCGCGAGCCTCGAAGTAATTGGTGGCAAGAGCGCGCAGCTCCGCGTCGATGCGGATGAAGTTGGCGAACTCGTCCTTTCCGATTTTCATTTCGATCTCCATTTGTTGCAGATTGGCGATGTGCCGTTCCTTTGGTGAAGCCGCCGTCAAGCCGCTTCGGGCAAGTTCTCCATCATCACCAGCGCGCGGCCGGTGACGACGGGCTTGCCCTGCGAATTGGTGCAGACGGTCTTCAGCCAGGCGCGGTTGGTCTTGCGATTGACTCGCGTGACCGTCGCGCTGGCGGTGATGGTGTCGCCGATGAAGACGGGGCGACTGAACTTGAGCGTTTGCTCCAGGTAGATGGTGCCGGGTCCAGGCAAGCGCGTGCCCAGAACCGTCGAGATGAAGCTCGCCGACAACATGCCGTGAGCGATGCGCTTGCCGAAGCGCGTCGTCTTGGCGTAATCCTCGTCGAGATGCACCGGGTTGTGGTCACCCGAAGCGTAAGCGAACTGAACGATGTCGCTTTCGACAACAGTCTTGGCGACGGAGGCTGTCATGCCTCTTTTCACGTGCATCATAAGCGTTTCCTTTCGAGCACAAAGACGCATTTTGACCATTTGACGAGAGCGAGGGCTCCGAACACCTCGCCGGTTAACGCAGTGAATGCTGCGCGTTACTTGCGCGGCGGGTCGTTGCGACCCATCGCCACCAGCGCCAGTATGGCGACCAGCAGCATCAGAAAGAGGCTGGCGGTCAGCGCCATCGAGAGCATGGCTTCATAGACCCCATCGGTAGGGATGAAGTATTCGGCGAAGGGGTCGAAGTCTGCCTGCGCAGCAGCAGGCAGGATGCCGATGACAAATGCGAAAACACTGAGCGTGAGAGCAGCCAGAGCTTTTCTCATATGACACCCGATTGTGGGGATGAATTGACCAGTTAAGGTCGGTGAAAGCTGCGCCCTCAAAGCGAGAGCGTCAGCCGGCGAACGGTCAGCCGAAGATCAGCCATCCGATGCCGAACAAGATGCCGCCGATGACGACCAGACGAAGTCCGTTGAGGAACGCCGAAATCCACCCGCTTTTGTTGTCCTTTCGCCTTGACGCAATTGGCACAAGGACAATGAACAGAACCAAAAGAGTAAGCAAATCCAGCGCACGATTGCGACCTGACATGTGATGCTCCCATTGGGTTGGCGAACGTGCATGAACCAGCCTTGTCAGGCTGGCGCCGTTCGCGGTGTTAGGCATCTTCCTGCAAAAGCAGCAAACGGAGCGCGTCGCCGCACCTTGCGGTGGGGAAAAAAGTCGCTTTCTTGAACTCAACTGGAGATGTGAGTTGTTTGCGGTCCTGCGTAGAACGGAGAAGATGGAGATAACTGTTCTTCTCATATGAGCTCAGGAAGTTGCTGTAAATTGTCTTGTTACAGATCCTCTTTACAACCCGCAATATCCTGTACCGATCAAGGTTTTAAGTTCTGAAACACAATCAGCACGGGTTCAATTCTTCAGTCGCGATCTTAAATGTCGGGCGCCCGACTTTTAGATTCCCAGATAAAACCTGAAATTGAAACCTCGCTTATGTCGCGCAAACATCCAATTCATCAGGCCCGTCCATTAACACCGCATATGGTGTCATTTCAAATGCACGAAACGCCGAGATTGCTCCCGGCTCGGTGAAATAATTCGCTCGCATTCGCTTTTATGATTTATACGCTTGCGAACGTGACTATGCCGTGAATAACTCCACCTTCAATCGAAATCGCTCAAGATCGATTGAACCGGCAGCAAGATTTCTACTACCATTTGTCGTGTTTCCCGCAAGCCTGAAAGCACCCTTTCACCCTTTCACCCTTTCACCCTTTCTACCTTTCAACCTTTCAGCCTTTCCAACTTCACCAATTGGCTACGCGCACTGCCTGATGTCAGGTTCCGATAAGGCTTTACGGTCAAGGTTTATGCCCGGCACAGTCAGCATTTGGAGAGTTG
>JADZFV010000128.1 GCA_020854255.1 Candidatus Melainabacteria bacterium
GCGACAAGGTCAACGAGGAGTTCGAGCAGGCCAAGGCCGGTCTCGAGGACGCCCAGGGCCCGCAGGCTCAGCGTGACTTCGAAGCCGCCAAGCGCAACGCCGGCCTCGGCTCGATCATCAAGTCCCGCACCGGCAAGTAAGGCTCACGCCTCACCTGCGAAGCACTGAAGGGCAGAGGGCATTGTCCGATGGCAGCGCAGTGCGCTTGCCGGAGGCATTGCCCCTGCCCACCCCGCCTGAGATGAGGGGCTCCGGAGGCGGCATAGATGCTGCCTTCGGATGCCCTTCTTTTTCCACGTAACAACAACAAGGGGAGTGCTCAAAATGGGCCTCGAAGTTGCAATCTACTCAATCGCTGCTCTGTTCTGCGCTGTTTCCGCCGGCTTCACGTTCCGCCGCGCCTCCCGCCTGAAAGCGGCTGGCGACAATGCGAACTACCTGGACCAGTCTGGCGCCGCCATCGCACTTTCCATTCTGGCTCTTGTGCTGGTGATCTTCGCCACGCACTGAAACCGGGCGGCTGAGAAAGTAAGGCTTCGGTCTTACGCAAACTCTGGTGGCAAGAAGCGCCATCCGGGTTTGCTTTTTCTTTTCCTGTTACTATATTATTTCGTACTATTGCGACACATAGCCCTACAATGAATATATGAATTTACTGCCACGGGTGCGTTTAATTGCTGAAAAGGGAAAAGCAAATTTAGAAGACCTGGCATGGCGTTCGTTTTGAAAGCTTCCTATAAATCAAGAAAACTCCAGCCGGCATGTACATTGTCGCTCTTTGTCGCCTTCAGTATGCCAATCTTAGCGACTGCAAAAGCGCTCGAACCGGCGATACTTCTCAAACAGCATTCAGAGATGCAAGGCGATGTCGATATACTGATCGGTAAAAGCGGCTTCAGGATGATTTTTCGCAAGTCACGCATGACGCTTTCAATGGGTGCTCCGCATTGGAATGTCGTCTATGCAAACCTCGCCAGCAAACGCTATTACGAGTGCAAACCGAATGAATGGAAAGTCGGTCCCGCCATTTTTTCCGCCCTGTTCAGACCCAGCTCACCGACCAGCCTTCGACTGACCACTTCCAAAAAGACAACGCACAAAGGTTTGACTTGTGAGGTTTTCGACATGGAAAGCCGGGAAGCCAGCCGCGGTACGGATAAAAAATGGAAAAGGCTGATGCCCAAAGACGGCAGTATCTGGCTCTATCCACAACCGGGATTTCCACGAGAAGCCTACAGCATGGCAGCCAATCTCCTCGCCATTCCCAGTGGTCCCGGAATTCCGGTAGCGATGACATTTTCCAAATTTGACGGGAAAAGACTCAACGAACTTATCCTCTACGGATTTGAAAACAAACAAGTCAACGGCACGGAATTTGCTCCACCCAGGGGTTTTACAAAAGTGAAAGATCAAGCTGCCGCGTTGAACAAGGCAGTCGAATCAAAAGATTTCGTCGAATTCATGGACGAGAAATGAATGCAGCAAAAGGTTTGTGACTGGCTTTGGCACTTCTAGCCACAAGCTTGAAACATGCTGTCGCTGAATCTTTTAACTTTATCGACGGTCCCTTCTTCAGGAATTCCGGCAAAATAAATCATGTATTCATTCACCGCTGCCACGCCTTCATAACATTCGGTTGTAGGCGTAAGCGGTATGCCTGCAGTCTTTGCTGATGCGGTGATAATTTCCGCCGACCATTTTTCGCAAAAGCGTGCCACCAGATGCAGTCCCGCTCCTTCGGCAAGAAATATCACGGAAGTGCCAAAACGAACGGTCATTTCGTGAATGAAAGACTGGCGTCTGCGCCTGAGGACTTTCCAGACTTTGCGAATATGTCTTTCCAACTCTCCTTCAGAAATCAACTCAGCAAGTGCCATATGCTCGATCAAAGGAATGGGAATGTCAAACATGTATTTGGCGGCGCGGAAGAGCGGAATCAAAGCTTTCGGCAAGACAAGAAATCCGGTTGCAACCAGGGGAAATAATGTTTTCCAGAAGGTGTAGAGATAGATGACACAGCCTCTTTTGTCGAGAGAAAAGAGAGGCGGTGCCGGTGCTCCTGCATAGTGAAAGTCAGTGTCCCAGGCATCTTCGATAATGCAAGCGTTGTTTGCATAGGCCCATTTGAGAACTTGCTGGCGGCGTGGTGCTGACAGAGTTGCACCGGTAGGATCTTGATGGGCAGGGGTCAGATAAAGAAAACGGGCCGGCTTGCCACTGGGCAGACACTCGGGAATAATGCCGTCTTCGTCTACGGGAACCGTCTCTACCTGCGCGCCTTTGAGACGAAACTGTTCTCTTACTCCGGCATAACAGGGCTCTTCGCAAATGGCCAGATCGCCAACTGAGACAAGCAACGAAAACAAGTGATTGAGCGCGCTTTGATTGCTAGAGAAGATTACAATTTGTTCCGGATCGCAAACGATTCCCTGGGTGCGCCTTAGAAAAACCGAGATGCTCTCCCGCAAAGGCGGATAACCCAGCATATCGATTTCATGGTGAGGCATAGCATTTGACTCTTCCAAAAATTGATTGATGATGACTTTGCGCCACTGCCTGAACGGCAGAAGATCGGGCGGTGAGGCACCATGATTGAGCGGATCCCAATCTCCCAGCACTTGCATTGGAGGAGGCATAGCCCGCAGCCGCTCCGCATTATCACTGCCCAATGCATGCCAATCGAATTGATCGACGGCAGCAGGCACTGCCTGTTTGGCTGCCTTCAATGCCTTGCCGCCGGCTACAAAAGTGCCAGAGCCGCGCTCTGCGTTCAAATAACCGCTGGCAATCAGTTCGTCATAAGCCGCAACAACAGTGGCGCGGGCGATACCAAGAAAAAGAGCAAGATCACGAGAGGAAGGCATGCGATCACCCACGACCAGCCGCCCTTCGTCAATAGCGTCGGCGATGGCCGATGAAAGTCCGCGCGATCCGCCGCTGCGCCCTTCGGTTTGTTTCAGAAAAGAAAGATCCATGTCTACCTGTTTACTTCTTTCTTGAACCCTTGCCGGATTTGTTTGTAAGGACTCTATCAGACCAGCCTTTGCCTTGCAAAAGCTTGGCAGGAGATGCCTTTAGCTCGGGGAGTTTGGGCTTTGGCAAAAGCAAACCGCTAACATCGGTACTCACCGTCGGCAGTGCCCCATCCGAATTTCCCAGATTGCCGTCAGCCATTTCGGCAGACAGCCCGGCGTTTGTCGAACCGGCTGCGATTTTACCGCTGACGTCTTTACCGGCAAGCGCTCCTGCCGCCGACACGCGGGCGCCCTCAGGCAATTTCAAACCGGCACCGGTGCCTTTTGTGGACAGGGTTGCCGAAGTACTGGTAGAACTCAAGTTGGCACTCGCTTGCGTGCCCGTCAGCTTACCTGCTACGGCACTTCTGCCTGTCGGTGTGCGCAATGCCGCATTCGTGTTAGTGGTTCTCAGCGTTGCCGTGGTTGTCGGCTCTGGCTCAGGAGCCCCGTAATCATAAGTCATGGTGAAATTGAAACCGGCGATCTGCGATCCGGAAGGAAAGCTCAAACCTGAGTCGCCATCGAGCTTACGCGTAGTAGCCAGCATGGCGTCTGTGAGAAAAACAGGAGCATCTGTTTCGACGATGCGGCCTCTCAATTTTCCGCTTTGACTGACACTGAAGACCATGCGCGTTTTTCCGGAGCGCCTGCGGACGCCCGTATAGGTTTTGAGCACATTATTGAAAGCGTAGCGATACTTGAGAATCCAATCGTCCCAGGCTCGATTCATACCGTCTTTGCTCTCGGGAGCGGCTTCAAAAACGTCAAGCGAGCTGGAATGACTCTCCATCGAACGGCGCGCTTGAGAAATATGAGTTTGCGCCAGCCTGTTCATTTCCTTGACAGAACCCACGCTATAAGGATTCAGTCCCGGTGCACTCTTTCTGGCCCGCGGTGTGCGGTGCGGAAGTGGTTGCCTGTAGGCCTCTAAGACACGGGCGCAATTGTCCAGCATTTCTCCATCCATCGAAAATTGAAAGGCGCGCGAATATTCCTGCAAAGCATGCTGCTTGTGACCGATTGCCATGTAGGCATTGCCGAGGTAATAGTGCGCCGTATCGTTTTCAGGATCGCGATTGATGGCGGACTGAAGATTGTTGACCGCCGATGCGTATTGCCTGGCGTTATACGCTTGAATTCCACGCTGGACGAGGTCCTGCACCATTTGTGCGCCGCATTCGCTTGCGCAAGAAGCAAGCGCTAACACCAGTAAGAGCACTTTTTTACGACGATTGGGTTGTGGCTTTGTATCCGGCCGCACGTTGGCACTCCTGAACCGCGACACACATGCTGGTTCATCTACTTAAATGTACCCATGCAGTCCGTTTTTTTTCATACGCCTGTTTTCTTCTGAATCAATCCAGTTCTTGAATATCGTCGGTAATACCACCGGAGATTGCGCAAAAAAACAAGATTGATCTGTGTTCGCCTGAGAGGGCCAATTACTCCTTGCGGAGGCAAGACTGCAAGAGCAAAAGACCAGGACGCAAGCAGCGATGATTGCGCAGGGGGCGGGGATACACCAACAAGCACATCTGAAGCACTTGCAGTTTGGCATCAACGGAGGTACCCGGGCATCACCATCTGTGGTGCGTGGGTATCTTTTTTCTTCATCTGAAATAGATCGGTCTATCTGTTCTTAAGAAAAAGGTGGAATTGTTCACAATGCCGAGTTGAAATAGCGAGGAAACACGCGAGAGGCTGGGTATGATAGGAATTGTTCAAATTATCGCGCGAGGCTCACCATGGCGGACCAACCTAATAACACTTGGTTCTCTTCGGTGACTGTAGGTTCACCTTCCTATGAGCTTTCCCAAATCAAAGAATTTGCATACCGCACGTTTGAC
>JADZFV010000129.1 GCA_020854255.1 Candidatus Melainabacteria bacterium
GCGTCGGCGATATCATGTCAAGGGGTGCTAGCTAGGCGCATTGTGCGAGGCGCGCTCTCTTTGCAATGTGAATACCGCTTGATGAGAGCGTCTATGGAAAATATAGCTTTCAGAAAATCTTTATGAGAGCTAGCGCAGTGATTACGCGCTCCGGCGGGAATAATGGGGCACATGACTTCTCGGGTTTTTCACTGCCTGTGGTGCTGTGGGTTTGTTGTCATGAATGTGTAACCCTATGTAATGGTTCCTCTTGATCACCTGTTGCGTTGAGAATTAGGGTCTCAGTCGATCTCTTATTTCCTCAACCTGTTCCAGGAACCCACAAACTCAAGCGCATCCCACATCCACATGGACTCCCGCCCCTGTTCTGAAACCCTCGCGGTTTCTGGGTGTTTTCCGCGCTTTGAGTCGAACAGTTTTGATGAAACGAGGATAAATGGGGCCTCATTCAAATTTTCTTCGAGCCTGACGCTCAAGAAGTAAATGGAGAACGTAATCTATGCACCAGACTGCGTCTCATATCGACTTGCTCTTTCGCATGAGCAGGACCGAAATTCCCTCGTATCGCTCGGCTGACTCTGCTCCGCTTGTCGAAACGACACAGCAGATGCGGGTCTCCGACATCAAGATCCTGATCGAGGACCCCTGCCAGGTGGCCGAAGCATCCCTTCGAGACGCTCTTGGCACGGTCTCCTCGAAAGCGCAGAGCACGAACCCCGACAAGGAAATTCGCGAGCTTCTGGCGCAGTTCCTCGACCCGGCGGATCTGGCTCAGCTTCGCGTTCTCACCTCCGGTCAGCACACGGTCAGGAGCGGCATCGTCGTCGCTCTCAACAGCGCCGTCGTCAACATGTCCGGAGAAGGCATCCTGATTCTGGTCGGCAAGTCGAAGGGCAATGCGCGCGGGACTGTCCGCGTCATCGCCACAGACGACACCGTTCTCAACTGCTACGACAATGTCAACGTCGATGCAGCAGGGCGGGCGAAGATCAATAGCTTCGACCATGTGGTCGGTATCGCTCGCGACAGCGCGCGCGGTAGCGCACGTGGCAATTCCCAGTGGACTGTGATTGGCTCTGCCAACTTCGACAGCCACGACAATGCCACCATTTTCGGTGCCGGCAAGGCTGTCCTGCGCGCGTACGGTCGCTCTCGTATTCGTGCCCGCGGCTATTGCAAGGCGATGCTCTGCGACACCACGCAGGGTTGGTTCGTCGAGAACACCGAGGTGGAAGTGGCTGGTGGTGCCATGTGCTACGCGCAAGACAAGGTGCGCGTAGTGAAGAAGTCGCCCAATTCACGCGTCCAGCGCTTCCTTACGGAACAGCGTCCGGAAGTGTTCGCCTGGGCGTATCACACCGACCGTGAGGGCGCCAGCCTTTGCGTGCAGCTTTAGTCTGAGCAACAGACGCACTGTGCTCCAGACCTCTATAAGGAGAACACTGAAAATGGCAAACGCCAAAACCGACAACCAGGAGCCCGAGATCACTCTCGGTGATCCTATCCGCGCCGTCGGGCATGTCGCCTTCATGAAACACATGGGCGGTGGAATGTGCCTTTCGTGCGAAAGCTTCGCCAACGTGCTGATGTCTGACGGCAAATGCGCTCGCTGCTCCGGAGTCTGCGACGCGCCTGTCGCCAAGCCGGAAATCGAAAACGAAGCGGACGCCGCCGCCGCCGCGGCAAAGAAGTAGGTCTCTTCTTCAATGGCTGATGTGGTTTGGACATCAGCCCTAAAAGACCGGGAGAAGGGGGGCAAGGCATAGAAGGTAGTACCTTCGGTGCTGAGCCCCCCTGACTCTCTTTCCTCTGACTGTTTTGTAATGGTTTGAAATATTATACGAGATAGTATTGCCGCAAAAAAAACAAAGAGGCAGAGACTCGGGCAGCGAGAAATTGCTTTCTCACTGCCTCCGTTCTGCCTCCTTGCCGCCTTAGGAAAGGCTAGGGAACGCACGTAGTGCGCCCCATTGAAGAGAAGCCGGTTAGTGCTTCACTTCGACCGTGATGCCCCAGGTCTGCGCGTTCTTGAGCGACACCCAAGAACGAGACGCCTCCTGCTCCAGGACAATCGCCGCCTTCGAGTCAACGACACCAAGGTCGAAGTACATCTCGAGGTAGCCGTACTGTCCGCCTTCGGTGACGATGCGCTGGCTGGCCAGGCTGACGCCACGAGAAAGCGAGCGGACACGCCAGGACACGCCGGAATAGAGATCGACCGTGAGCTTGACGAGAATCTGCTCGCCCACGTACATCCCTTCGACGTGACCGCCGTTGGACTTGTCGTCCTGCTGGCAGAACCGCTTGGTGGTCGGCAGGAGACTGTAGTTCCAGCCGGTCAGCGATCCGCCGCACCATGCGCAGCGACCGAAGTGGTCGGCGCAGGCATCACAAAGCGTGAAGTTCGGGCTCTCCGTCCAGGGGAAGTGCCCCTGAGGAAGACCGCCGGCCTTCACGTAGTTCGGTGCACCGCAGGTTCCGCGAACAGACGTGTCCGCTTTCTTCTGGGAGCATTCGGAACAGAGCTTTGCCATGTTGTTTACCTCCGTATGCTGGAGGGTGAGAGGCAAGCCTCCCACCCTCGTTCGGATTTCATTTCGGATTGATGCGGTTTAGTGACCGCTGTTGCAGCCGATCTTGGCGCACGCGCAGCGGACCTTGGGCAACAGCGGTACGTCGCCGTCGAAGCCCTCGTCTGCCATCATCCTTGCCATCGCCTCGCGGCTCGGCAGAATGACGCGGTTGGCCGCATGAGCCATGGCCACCGTGTGCACATCCCAGGGGTTCATCTGGAACAGCACATAGGTGAAGGCGTCAGGCGGAGCCGGCGGCTCGTTCTCCTCGAGGTTCTGAACCATGCGAATGCCGACCGCAATGAGTCCGTTGGACGGAGCCCAGTAGAGGTTGCGGCTGGTAAGGTCCAGAGCCGGAGGGTACGAACTTTTGTCGACCGCCTCGCACTTCAGCTCGGAAGCCGGAGTGTCGAGTGTGGCGTCAGCCGGAGCGTCCGCGAAGGGAAGCGCAGGCTGGTCACCGTCGGCGGTGCTGGCCAGAAGGTCCGTCGCGGCGGCAACCGGAGCGGTGGGAATTTCCGTGGCGGCATTCTCGAGGTCAGCCGGATTGACTCCCTGCTGCTTCATGAGCATGGCCACGACCTGGTCGGGCGTGATGTCGGCGATGAGCTCGTCGGTCTTGGGACCGCCTGAGTCGATCATGTCGATGGTCGGCGGCACTGCGTTGCGCAGCGGATGAAACTGCTCATGCACGACTTCGGCAGCCGAGAGCGAGGAGTCATGCCCCTTGAACTCGAACTGCTTGCCTTGCGCATCTTCGGTGACGAAGTGCGGCTGAGGCGATTCGGCCATCATCTGCCGGACCTTCGCATCCATGAATGGATTGGAAGGCGGCTTGATGGGGTTGATGCGCTTCTCGATGAGAAGCTTGCCGTCCTGGATGACACGCACATCGAGTGCGTGTTTGGCACCGATGATCAGGCCCCAGAAGCCGGGCTCGACCACGCGGAAGTGGTTGGGCGGCAGGCCGTTTACATCGAAGCCGCCGGCGGGCATGCGATCGCCATTGATGATGCCGACGATGACGTCGCGCATACTACCTTTGTCGACCTTCACAAGACCCGAGGGCAAAGCCGGAACACCGGGATTTCGCTTGTTCATGTGAGTACTCCTTTAGAGACTGATTTGAGTGACATCGCCCGAGCCCGCCTATAGAGGAATGCGCTTGCGCACTCCGAGCCAGGCCGCGTTAGCGGCTCGACAAGGAGTTTGCACCGCATCCTCATATAGCGAGTTCGAGCTCGGACTTAGACACACGTTCAGGCAAGGAGCGTCCTTGTCAGGGGACGCTTCACTAAAGTGAATTAGCGCCGGCCTTTTACAGCCAACGCTCCTTCACCGTCTTGCCATTCTCCGTGTAGTACTCGTACGGACGCGGCGGACCCACCGGACGCCCGTAAGCATCCGTCAGGATCTCCATCGTGAGCATGCGCACCGGACCGGAGAACCGCCAGAAGTAGCGCAGCGTCTGCCGCGCGTGACTCTGCTTCAGAGGACCGAAGTCGGAGTCGAACTCATGACGGAGCGTCCAGTACGGAGTCTTGTTCTCACGACCCGTGTCGACCAGCTTGATGTTCGGCAGCGCCAGAAGCCCCGTGCGGAGCAACATGTGGCGCTTGAACTCGTGCTTGTCGGCGTCGTACGAGGCGACAGTTTGGACGATCTGCAGCATCTGCCACAGAACCACCTGAGAAACCGGGAAGGGAGCCGCACCGTAACCGAACCACTGACCGATCCAGCTCGACATCTGCAGCTGGTTCATCCAGATCTGAATGACCTGGAACATCTCCTGCAGCGTCTGCGGGAAGCGGTCGCCGTCGAAGATGAGGTTCGGATCCCAGCGCACTTCGCGCAGGGTACGGTTGATGGACGTGATGGATTTCTTCACCCAGCCCAACGCCTTTTTGTGCAGCTTCTCGAAGAACTCTTCGGTCAGGTAGGTGGTGAACAGCCGATGGTCATCGAACGTGTTCATGACGCTCCAGAACTCTTCGCGGTCCATGACGTCCACTTCCACTTCCTTGAACTCGTCGAGCTCGACGAGGTCGCCGGCCACGCGTCCATCCTCGCGGATGTCGCGCTCTTCGTAGCGCACAACGGTCTTGCCGTCGGCGTCCACGTGATCCGGCACCGCTTCCATGTACTTGCCTCCCGCGTCGATGTCCTCTTGCGTGAGCATCTTCAGGCGCCGAACCTTGATTACCTCCGTGCCAACCTTGCGGCTGTGCTTGGAGTCCACGTAATAGATCAGCTCCTGACCGAGGGCGTACGGGTCGGAGTACCAGTAGATCGGCCACGCGTCGTGCATGGTGTCGTACTTGGCGGCATCGAATACCCGGTCGAAGCCCAGACGGATGAGGTCCAGCTCCGGCTGCAACGGCATCTCGGCGTCCATCCAGTGCGAGAGACCCTCGTGGAGAGTCTTCGTCCGGCCGACCACCTGAGTCGAGTAGCGGTTCTCGTAACGGGTGATGTCGAGAATTTCCTTCACTTCAGGAAGGAGGGCGTGCGGATTGTCTTCCGACGCCAGGAATCCGAGCAGGTCGGTGGTCGGATTGAGCGGATGGCAGGACAGCGTCTTGGCGATGTCACGGATGTCCGTTTCGATCGACGCCCGGTCGGGGTCGGTCTTCGCCAGGGTGTGCTGATGCTTCAGGTCATCCAGACGCTGACGCAGAGCAGCACGCGCTTCCACATCCGACTCGCGGTCCTTGTTGGAGGGCAGCTCGCCGGAGTGGTTTTCCAGAGCGTGAGCGGCGTCCGAGAAGAACTCGTACCACTCCCACCCGAACGTCTTCTCGTCGTTGACCAGACGCTGCACGAACGACTCGGCCTGGGCGAAACGCTGCAGAGCGGTTTCGCGCTCGGTCTCGTCATGCCACTTGTTGTTCGTGAACAGATGCACGTGGCCCTGCCACGCATGGATGATGACCAGAATGTGCATCATCAGGTCGTTGGTCTCGCCGAGCACGACGTGTGCCGGGTTGGAGATGGTGGCGAATTCGAAGACGTGACCCGACTGACCCTTGCCGCGCGACTGCTGAACCGCCTTGCCGTACCACCAGGCGGGCCGAGAAACCGGCACGCCCAGCGGATAGACGAGGTCATCCAGCACTTGCTGATCGGTCTTGATCGTGAAGAGGGCGCGGCACGGCTTGGTGCCGAAGCGCTTGCCGGCTGCCTCTACCCGCGGAACCATGATGTTCAGGTTGCGGACGAGTTGCGCCTGCCTCGGATCGCTAGACAGAATCTCCGCCCAGGTGTGGGTGGAGTTTGATTTCTTGTTCATATCAAATCCTCCTTAGTTAGGCGGTCTTATCCTTGGTCATGATTTGCTTCATGGCCGCGGGGATTTCATCGAGGGATGCCACACGCGCCCAGCCGCAGTGCTCACGAACGTCGGGAGCAGTCTGCTTGACGGCGCGCATGCCGGAAGTTTCCCAGCCGCCGCCCCAACCGAGGTCGACTTCGAGATATCCGAAATAGTTGAAGCCGCCTCGTACCAGCTTCTCGATCCACGGGGTGATCTGGCTTTCGTGCTCGCCGAAACCGTCGGTCGCGTGCAAGCAGTACTTGTTCCAGCCGTCGCCGGGGAACTCGACGTTCATGATTTCCCACACCAGCTCGTGCGCGCACGCAAAGCCGGTGCCACCATTGACGTCGGTCTTGAAGAAGTCAGCCTCGTCGCGGATGCGCTCAGCCCGGTGGTTGTGCGCGATGTAGACGACTTTGACTTCGTTGTACTTGGTGCGCAACCAGATCAGGTTGAGCAAGAAATAGAACTTGGCCATCGCCAGGGGCTCGCCGCTCATCGAACCGGACGTATCCAGCTCGAAGAAGACGACCGCCTTGGAGTCCGGATCCCAGCGCTCTTCGATGCGCTTGTAGCGCAGGTCAACCTTGTGGAAGGGGAAATCCTCCACAGTCGGGTTGGCCTCATCGTCGAGGAATTGGGGGAACTCGTCAGGACGCGAGTTGCGGGTGGCGCGGAAGCGCTCCAGACGCGCGACAGCGGTGGCCTTCTTGTCCATGCGGACAGACGGGCCGGTACGCTTCAAACCACGCATCTTGATGGTCTGCACCAGCATCTTGTCCATGTCGGTCTGCTTCAGGAACGGCAGATCGAACAGGAGAGCGAGAAGTTCCAGGAACTCCTCATAGGTGATTGGCATGTAGACGATGTCGGCATCATCTTCGCCGGCTTCGTTGCCACTGCCGCCACCACCAGCCTTGTCGCGACCGGGCCACCAGCTCGGTTCGTCGACGCCGATCGGCACCTCGATATCGCCGCCTGCCAGGAAGCCCGGATCGAGCACCTTTGCAGGAACATAGACGATGTCGTTCAGTCCGCGCGCGACGTCCATGTCGCGGAACATCGCGTGGGTGAGGAAGGTGTGCGCCAGTGTCGACGTGGACTGGCCACGGAACACATCGTTGAACACACCGCCCTTGCCGCGGATGATTTGCTTCAGAACGTCTTTGGTGATCTTCGGCTTGGCGCGTTCCATGAAACGCCAGCGGTCGGTGATAGTGCGATCGAGATAAGGCGGCCTCGGGAGGACCACCGACGGACGGGTACGCTCGGGTACGTCAACGTCGCCGTTGAGTACTCTGAGCATCTGGGTCTCCCACTCGCTGAGAGCCTTCTCGGCTGCCGCGTCGTGATTACCCACACCCGTGCCGTTCGGCAGGTTCTCCTCTGCGCCGTCTTGACTCTTGTTGATGTCATCGCGGTTCATATTTGACCTCCAGTCACTTTGGGACTTGGCACAGGACGGAGCCTGAGCTTGTCATGATTTGATGGAAAAGAAGAAAAACGGCAGGTCCGGTGTCTGGTGTTGCCACCAAATCCGGTGCCTGCCGTTTCTCAAGCATTTGCCCGGTCGAAGGAGTGCAACGCTCGCGCGTCACACTCCAGCAACCCGTCATGACCAGTCAGACTGGGTCACGACTTAGGCGACGAGGAAGTCGCGGGTGAGCGCCACCTCGACCAGGAGCTTCTCGGCGGTGTACTCGTCGTACCCGTGCTCCTTGATCAGACGAGCCTTGGCGCCATCGAGACGCTTCTTCTCGTCCTCGGACAGAGACGACATACCGATGACGCCGGTGAAGTCCTTCGCCTGACGAAGCACGTAGGCCTCGATGCAGCGCTTCAGTCCGTCGTGCACGGTGTACGGGGGCTCGGACGTGCCGTGCTCCTCGTTGTACGCGCGGATGGCCACCAGGATGTTGGTGCGGAACTTGTCGGCCTGCGCGGAATTGATCTGCAGGCTGTCAGCCCGCTCGATCTCCTGCAGGAACCGCTCCATCTCCGCCTGGTTCATGTAGCTCGAACCAGAGTAGCCCTTGCGGGTCGACCCGAGGTTGATCGCCTTCAGGTAGTCCTGGTACTTGCGGAAGAACTGCTGGCAGGAGTCGGCGAAGTTCGGGATGAACGCGGCCTTGTAGACCTTGCTCAGCTCCGTACGACGAGCCTTCTCCATGGGGCCCTGCAACCAGGCGATCCACTGGTCCTTCTTCTTCGGATCGAGACGCGGATCCTTGCGGAACTTGTCGATCATGTGGTCACGCAGCTCGGCGACGGTGAAGCCCGGCGACGAGCGATGGCCCGCCTCGAACTCGTTGCGCGCCTGAGAGGCGAGCTCACCCAGAAGGGTGTCCATCTCACGAGGCGACATGCCCTCGAGGCCCTCGGTCCACGGCGCCTTCTCGCGAAGGGCACGCAGCTCGAGTTCGGTACCCATGCCGGAGTCGCGAACGACCTCGCCGGAGTACGCCTTGAGCACCGCGTTGAAGGGCAGGTTGCCCTTGCTCGGCCAGTCGATGTGGGTGGCCACGCGGAACATGCCGGTGTACGCCTTCATCAGAGGCTCACGGTGAACGCCACCGCGGTCCGTCGGCTTGCCGAACTGCGAGGAGCCGTACAGCTTCTCGGTAACCAGCGAAGCCTGCTCGGGCTCGAGCGGGTACTTGAACGAAACCCAGAACAGACGGTCGTTGTGCGCACGGTGCGCCGGGTTCGACCAGAACTTGTTCCACTGCTCGTCGTTGGAGTGGATGAGGATCATCCCCTCCCAACCCACACCCTGCTGGTGGAAGTTGGACAACGGCTCGGGCAAGGACAGACGCTGACCTTCCAGACCCTCCAGGAGGATACGGAACGCCTCGTCGGGGTTACGGAAGCCTTCCGTCAGGACGATGAACTTGCCCTTGTTGAAGACGCCCGAGAGCGACACGCCACGGGGATCGCGGTCGTCGTACAGGCCGAGCGAAGCGATGTCCGTGTCACCACGCCACACCTTCAGGTCGAAGTTGATGGGCTGCACTTCGGCAACGTCCACCATGCCCTGACCTTCGGACATGAACATGTTGTCCAGCGGGAAGTCGCAGAGCTCGACAGCGCAGTCGGCGTCGTACTGAGCGTACTTCGCGTCACCACGCTTCTTGCCCTTGACCGCAGTCGCGTCCTTGCCGGACACGGTCTTGACGCCGGAGGCGGCAAGCACGTCCTTGTTGACGAACGCGACGCCGGCGAACTCGCCGAGCACCACGTCCTGCGCCTTGGGATCCGGAACGACCAGCGCTTCGAACGTCGGCTGGGGCAGGCCCAGACCGAAGCAGACGATGGCCACGAAGTCCTTGTCGTTGGCGTAGCAGATCTGCGCGAGCTCAGCGTTGCTGGGCTCGGCCGAAACGCCGTGCTTCTTGAGGATCGAGGCGACGTCGGCGGCGTCGAAGTCCAGCTTCGCCGTGCCTTCGAAGTCGAGCGATGCGATGATGCGCTCGATCTCGGCCAAGGTCGCGTCCTTGCGGCGCGAGCTCTTCTTCTGCGCAACCAGCTTGATCAGGTAGAGCGCGCCCAGCGGGTTCGCCCACATGTCCGACCCGCCCAGGAAGGGGATCGGCTCACGGTTACGCATGATCTTGTACTGGAAGTGGTTGGTGAGGTCGGACTTGCCGGCGCCGGGCGCACCAGTGACGGTGAGCGCCTTGCGGCGGGTACGACCACCCTGGGCAGCCTGGAAGCCGTAGCCGTTCACGATCTCGTGAACAGCCTCTTCCACGCCGTAGAACTTGGAAGCAGTCTTGTACCCGGGGATCTCCTTGCCGGTCATGCGGAGCAGAGCTTCGCTGCGGCTGGTGTCGAGACCCTCGCGGATGTTGAGACGATAGAACGCAGCGTGCGTGGTTTCCACGTATGCGGCATTCGCGCGCACGACCTTGAGGAAGTCCTTGAGGGTGTTCTTCAGGCCGTCGAACGAGTACGGGAACGGATCCTCCGGCAACCAGAGCTGAGGATGCGATTCGCGGGTGAACTGCAGGTTCGTATTCATTGTGTGACTCCTATCTGAGGAATTAGGCCTTGAAGGCCCAGACTTTGACACGCTTCGCGTATTCCAGAACAGGCTTCTGAAGAGCCTCGCAGTAACCCAGATCGGTCAGGGTCTGCTTGGCCTTCGCCAGCTGTTCCAGTTCGATGTCCGTCAGATCTGACGTGACCTCGGTCGTCAGCAGCTTCTCAACTGCCTTGCCGACCTTTTCATCGAGCTTCGCGCGGATCGCGTTTGCAAGCTCCGGGATGGTCTCCCAGGTCTCGCGGAAACGCTTCATGATTTCGATACGCTTCTCGCGCATCTCCTCTTCCGAGAGTTCACGAGCATTCTCCGGAAGGTTCTCCCGGATGAACTTCTCGCTTGCCTCTTCGAGGAGAGACTCGATGGCGCCACGGAACTTCTTCTCGTCATCGGAGATGGACGAAAAGGAGGACTTATTCAGACGGTAGCGATCCAGGTCGTCGAGCAAGCCGGTGTTGACCGGAACCTGCCCGATGCCCTTCACCCTGGCCATCTTCTCGCCCAGAGCGTACGCTGCCGCATGAGCGCGGTACTGGTCGTACATGCCCTGCGCCTGCTGCGCGTAGTCAGCGCAGAAGACCTGGAGAATCTGCTGCTTGAGCAGACGGCGATATTCGGCCTCGATGACCTCGGGGCGGTCGGTGGCGCTCTTGTTCCAGTCGCTGGTCGAGGTGACTTCGCCACCCAGCCACTTCTGGCAGCGCTTGAGCACGGCCTTCTGACCATCGGTCAGGTTGGACGTCGACAGGCTGTTCTGAACGGCAGAGCGCAGAAGCATGATCGCTTCCAGCGCACTGACGCACTTATGCGGCGACTTGAGCCCGATCTCGTTGATCTGGCTGAGCAAGCCGAGCATGAAGCGCATGTCCAGCCCCTGCAGACCCTCTTCCTTGCCGATGAGACGCCACATCAGGCCGGCCGTGATCGTGACGTCGGTCGGAATCGACATCGCCTCGGGACCGTAGACACCCCCGCTGGAAGCGGGTTTGCTCGAGCCGCCGTAGCCGCCGAATCCACCACTGGACGAAGACGAGGAGCCCTCGGTCGCCCAGACGGACGACCATTCGCTACCCGTGCGGGGCTTCACCTGGATAGGTTCACCCTGCAGAAGACGCAGACGATCGACCGGGTGCACGAAAGGCTCACCCTCCTTGGGTACCGCGTAGCGGCTGATGACTGCGAGTGTGGCAATCATCTTCAAGGCGAGCGGGTCGAACTTGGCGAGTACCTTGTAGCGCGCCATCTCCTGCAAGTACGCACGCACCTCTTCCACGCGGACGAGGTTGTACGGGAACTTCAGCAAGGTCGAGCGGCCGGTGAACGCGTCCTTGTCAGGCAGCGTATTGAGGAATTCCGACAGCGCCTTGGCGTTGGTCGTCGCCACGATGAAGGCATCCAGAGGCGAAGACGCAGCCGCGTCAGAGCAGCCATCGCTCACACCAGGCAGGCGCCGGTACTGAGTGGCGTCCAGGAGAATCAGACGTTCGTCCGCTTCGCCGGGCTTCAGCTCGCGCTTGATGAAGACATCGGGCAGGGACACGAAGCCCCGGTTGCCTCGACGCAGAGCAGCGATGAGAGAGCAGTTCTCGCCGGGCTTCCATTCGGACACACCAGCCGAGCGCTTGGAGACGTGGATAGCCTCCACTTCGATGCACTCGAGGGTGGGATCCTTCTTGGGCTCCGCGAGTGTGCCCTTCACGTTGGTGTAGCAGTGCTGGCACGGATCGCCGGCCACCGCCAGGATATCGAAAAGGGTATTGCCGAGACCGGTAGCCTCCGCCATCTGCTTGAGCTGCTCTTCGTTGAGAAGCTTGAGCAGGTTGATGGGGTTTTCATGGTCCGGGCAGCCCTTCACCGCGTAAACCTTGGCTCCCTTTTCGAGAGCCTGCTCGATGCCGTCGCCGAAGTAGTCTTTGCCCGCACCGGGGCCTCCTTCGACAATCATCATCTTCTTGAGCTGCGCTCCGTTGGAGCCGGCCGCGGTGAGAAAGTTCAGCATCTGCTGTGCGAAGCGCTGGCTGCCGCACACATGCTTGAACGCGAGCAGGGACGGGATACCCACGTCCTTAAGCGTCGTAAGAAACTGACGCCGCTCCGGATCTTTCTCATCCTCGATCTTCTCCTCGCCCATCGCCTTGATGGCACGCAGAATCAGTGCAGGAGCTGTGTCCGCACGTTCCAGGTGATCTTTCAGTTCCGCGAGGAACTGGGCGAAATTGAGCGGAGGATCAGTGAGAGGAGTGAGCTTCAGCAGTTTGGTTAGCTCATTTTGGGTCATGCCCTTACCTCCTAGTTAACGCGAAGACAACAGCCTTCGCTGACGTTAGATGGTTGGCTTGCAACTCTTTGCAAACGAGTCACGCGCCGTCGACAGAAGTCAGCCATGGAATGCGCGTAGCGCAATCCCTTGTGGATAAGCGGTTTTTGCCGCAGGTCCTATGGCTCCTGATTGATGGTTGATGTCAGCCTCGCCGCAACGAACATTACTAAGGGAGTGCGCGAGCGCATTCCCCAGGAAGGATTCGATGGGTGAACTGGCTGTCTGGTTTTTCCGGCTCGCCGAAATCTATAGATGCGAGCGCAAACCGCAAACGGCCGAAGCAGCCTGTAGTTTTCGCACGCAACTGCTAAATCGGCGCCGGCCCGGGCAAGGCGTGTTCGAGGTCCGCAGTCATTAGTGGATGTATGAAACACCTGCTAACGATGCGAATCACGAAACAACACCATCAACCTAAAGCCTTGCATTCCCTCGCCGTAACACCCTGGTAAACAGAGGACTCATCCTTATGTGGGTAGCGCAAGCGCTTTCCTGAGCGGGGTGTCACAGGCGGTATCAAATCTTTCCTTAAGCAAGTCTCGAAAGACCGCTGGTATGGAAAGACGTTATACGACACAGCGACACGCGCAGGGAGGGGATGAGCCTAATGAAACCTTGTAGATGACGGATGAACGGGTGGTTGGGGGGACTCCAGGGATATGCGAATGGATGCAAAACGATAATTTGACCGTATCAAATAAGGAGAGAACCACCAAATAAAGATCTGTAAGAACAAAGGCTCATACTGAAAAGCTAAAGGAAAGGCTAACCAGTCCACTTTTCATCCGATTCGCCGCACCACTTGATAACGGTTGATAAAGCAACTGCTGGGGAAAACGACGGTTGTCATGTGACCGAAAAGGAGGCTGGTGACAGGCTATTTATGGGGTACATTCAAAGTTGCGCTTTTTGATGAGAATGGGCTAAGAACTGCTCTGGGGGCTCGTTTTGGTTTTCTTAATAATTGCCGCAATGGTTCGCGCGGCTGGCAATGGCAGTGGTAATGAGGGTTGTAAGCTGTTGGTGTAAGGAGGGCACAACTAGCGCAGCTTCCAGCGGCACTTTTAATAAAGTTGTTTCTGGACTGAGGTTGCCAAGAGAATCCCTGTGTTTTGATTCTCTCCCTCAAACCTTTTATAGATAAACATTGAGTGGCGCAGTTTGGTTATCAAGTAGTTTTTGAGGCCGCTCTCATACGCAAATAAGAGTTGATGAACTCATCCAGATTGCCGTTCAGTACGCTTTCCACATTAGTGGTTTCACATTTTGTGCGCACATCCTTAACCATGCGATCGTCGAGAACATACGATCTGATTGCATTTCCGAATGTCGCCTGCACATTTTCGCCTTTCAACTTCGAGAGTTCTTCTTCCCTCTCAGCCTGCCGGATCGCCAGGAGTTTGGAGCGCAAAAGCTCCATCGCCAGCGCTTTGTTCTGTAATTGACTGCGTTCTTGCTGGCATTTGACGGCGATTCCGGTAGGCTTATGCACGATACGGACAGCACTTTCGACTTTGTTGACATTCTGTCCACCGGCGCCTCCGGAGCGCATTGTCTCCACTTCGATGTCGTCGTCCTTGATCTCCACAAGGGCATCGATGTCGTTCATCATCGGGCTGACTTCCAAAGCCGCAAAGCTAGTTTGTCTGGAATCAGAGCCCTGTTTGAATGGTGATTTGCGCACCAGGCGATGTACACCTTTCTCGCAAGAGAGATAACCGTACGCGTATGGTCCTTCCACTTTGAATGTGGCGCTCTTGATGCCGGCTTCTTCGCCTGCCGACTGATCGAGCATCTCGCTCGAATAGCCTCGCTGTTGCGCCCAGCGCAAATACATGCGTAAAAGCATTTCCGCCCAATCCTGTGCGTCCGTGCCGCCGGCGCCGGCATTGATTGTGACGATTGCAGCCGAGTCGTCATACTCTCCTGAGAGAAGTCTTGTGAACTCGTAGGTTTCCAGTTCCTTGTTAAGCCGATCCAGCCCTTGCGCAACTTCGCTAGCCAAGGACTCGTCGCCTTCTTCCAGACCGAGCTGAGTGAGAACCTTCAGATCGCTGACTTGAGTGGTCCAGCTTTCGTGCTGTCTGAGAGAGCTTTCCAGGCGGCTGATTTTCTGCGTCACGGCTTTGGCAGCCCGATTGTCAGTCCAGAAATCAGGCTCCAGAGTTTCATTCTGCAACTTTTGCAAAGCTGCCGAGACTTTTTCTAAGTCAAAGATATTCGCTGACTTTCGCCAGGCGCTCCTCAGCCAGTTCTACTTCTCGTTTAAGCTCTGACAGCATCATAATTAATAAGACTCGATTTAGAAAATTGCACAATCCGGGTCTTATTATATAAGGGCAAAGGCGACCTTTTCGTGTTTTGAGTGTCCTTGGGCCGATCCGCTTACAGAATATAAGTGCGTCCACCTGCTTATTCAGCAAGTTTCACTCAGTCAGGCTCGGCAATCGCA
Source organism: Candidatus Melainabacteria bacterium (assembly GCA_020854255.1). GTDB lineage: Bacteria > Cyanobacteriota > Vampirovibrionia > Obscuribacterales > Obscuribacteraceae > QKMZ01. Next base: position 14,698 of record JADZFV010000129.1, read on the forward strand.
GTGACTATGATCTTTTCGATATGACCTTATCAATATGGCTCGACGAACGCCGCCCGGCAGAAGAAATTCTCGACGAGGTTGATGTTGCCATCATTGGTGGTGGCATACTCGGGAGCGCCTGTGCTTATCATTTGCACAACACGGAAGCGACAAGAGGCTTGAAAGTGGCTCTCTTCGAGAGCAAGCAAATAGCTTCAGGCTCGAGCGGACGCAATGCCGGCTTTGTTCTGCGCGGTATTCAGGCTTATTACAATCATGCTGTCAAACTTTATGGGCGCGAAATTGCCCGCGAGGTTTTCAGATTTGCGGAAGAAAACCAGCGCCAGATAAGGGTCTTCGCTGAGAGCGTAAAAGCTGAACCGGAGCTTGATTTCGAGCTGGCCGAATGCGGATCGCACTTACTGGCTTCGTCGCTCGAAGAGCTCGATGACCTCAAGAATTCGGCCGAGCTTATGAAGGAAGATGGATATGATGTTGAGTTTTTGCTTGAAGATCCAATCGGCCGCGATTTTTACGGAGCGATTTACAATCCTCGTGATCTGGCCATCAATCCGGTCAAGCTGACCCGTGCGCTTTTGAGCAAAAGCGCAGCCCACGTATTTGAAAACGAAGAAGTCTTTTCTGTGAAAAAGAGCCCCAGCGGAGGCAAGCTGGTACTTTCAACGCCCAAGCGTTCGATGATAGCCAATCGTGTTCTTCTGGTCACCAACGCTTATGCAGCTCTCGGCTCTTATGCTCTGGCCGAAAAAGTAAATGTAGTGCGCGGCCAGATTCTGGTCACATGCCCGCTCAAGAAGCGTCTGAAGGACCTGAATACTATTTGCTACGCCAATTATGGTTTTGAGTACTTCCGCCAGTTGCCGGACAACCGGCTGCTTCTGGGTGGTTGCCGCCAGCAATTCATGGATGAAGAGAGAGGCTTCGGGGACACTGTCACGCGCTCCGTGCAGACCGCCCTCGAGTCATATTTGAAGCACCGTTTTCCTGAATGCGCCGGGACCCCGGTAGACTACAGGTTTTCGGGCTTGATGGCTTTTACCAATGATGGACTGCCCTTGGTGGGCGAACATGAAGGCCTGCCCGGTGTCTTTTGTGCGGTGGGTTGTAACGGGCATGGATTGGGCTTCGGCCTCAACCTGGCCCGCATGCTGGTCGATGTTGCTTTGAATGGGGCCTCGGCTGGTTCTTTTTCTGTCGCTCGTGATTCGTTGAAAAAACCTTTAACTATGGCTTTTGCCGGTGAGAAGGGTCCGTAGAGAGAAATTTCTGATTTGTGTTTGCGACTAAAACAAAACCCGCGGGCTAGCCGCGGGTTTTTAGGCACATCTGAAAGATCCTGCTATTGCTCAGGTGTACCAGCGTTTTCAATCACGCGTTGCTGAACGTTAATTTTGACGCTGTCTTTTGATTCCTGCCCGTTGGTTTTCACCTTGATCTGCACATCCCATTGCGGGTAGGCGATTTCAGGTATGATCACCGATATCGATGTCGGCGATGCGGATGTAACGCTGGCTGGCGTTCCGTTGAAGGTGACGATATTGTCGGAAGCGGTCTTCGAGAAACCTTTGCCGGATAGAACTACGGGCTGTCCGGGTGGTGCCGAGAGAGTATCGATGCCGGTTACCGATGGTGCTGCTTTGATGGTCAATTCCTTGGGAGCGCTCTTCACCGATGCTTGTGTGACGACCACATTCTGCTTGCCGCCTTCTACGTCGGCAGGCACTTCAACCGCCAATTGAGTTGGCTTCAATTCAATGATTCTTGCCCACTGTTTGCCGATTTGCACTAGCGCGCCTTTGGCGAAATTCTTGCCGACAATGGTGATTTTGTCTAATGGTGAAACTTCTTTAGGAGCGACCGACGTCACCGAAATCTTAGGAGTGGTGATCTGCCAGCTCATGGTGGCTCCCTGAGGTCCGTACGCTTTGATGATCAATTGCGTGCCGCCCACACCCAGTGCGCCCGTCATATTCATAACCATGACGCGGCTTTTGAAATTCTTTTCAGTGCCGAGCATGCGGCCGGCCAGCTGGATTTGCATCGACTCGAAAGGCAGAGTCGTTGCCGAGCCGTTGTTGAAGGTCATTGTTAACGGCGCTGTGTCCTGACCTTGTTTGATATTGATGTAATCGGTAAATGTCTGCCAGTTTTTGGCAGTCTGTACAATCGGCTTGGATTCTTGGACAACGAGAATACCGTCGTCTTTTTTGTCCTTGTCTGTTGTCGGAGGCTTCGCCGTTGCCGGAGCAGTGGTTACTGCCGGAGGTGCCTGCTTCAGCTGAGCAAAAACGGGCTCGGTGACTGCGCCCTGGCTTATCAGGATCAATAACGCCGACACCAACGATTGTACTGTCGCAACTTTTCTCATAGCGCCTCTCTACTATTTACTATACGGTCACAACTAGAAGTGTTCGCAGGTTTTCTTCGACATTCTAGCTGCCCTTGCCGCACGAACTCTTGCCAAGATGGCTTGTTCATGACGTGTTTCATTATATGTGTTTTCTTGCTATGAAAGCTCTCTACAAAGAACTCCAAATATTTTTGAAAAGTGCAGCCAAGCGCGTGTGTCCAGGTATCAACTAAAACATATCATAGAAAACCCCGGAAAAGGAAGTAGAGCCAGGTTCAGGCCCGACTTCCAGTTGTGCTTGAAAACAGGGGCGGCGGTTTTTCGGCGCAGTAGTTGCCTATTTTCTTGCTTGTTTCTTGCTATTTGCCGGGCCCTTACTTGGGGTTGTTTGCAGCCTTGCGCAGCTTCAGTCCCCAGTTGAAAAGGAAAATACCGAAGAGGGCAAAAGCGATGCCGGTGATGAGCGTCAGCACAAGCGGCACACCCGAAAGATAAGGCATGATCAAGGCGCTCTGGAGGGTGAGAAAGAGGTATCCCAGACCGCTGAAGATCTTGTTCCAGTAGTTGGTGCGCGGATGACCCCCGGTCTTCGAAGAGATGACCCCGGCGCAGCCCAGTGCGAAAAACAGGCAGGCTGCAAAAAGCGGTGCGATGAACAGGTAAAGCATTGTCTGGGACATGGGTGTCTCCAATCGAGGTTTATGCTGTCGATACTGAAAATCGGCAACATTTACTGAAAGTGAATTCAAGCAGACCGTCATGTTCAGGCAATACAGGCTGGCTGTTTGGCTGGTACGGGCACAAGACTGGTGATCGATTGAAAACCCTGGCGGTTTCAAAAGGAAGGCAGAAGTACTGTGCAAGGCTGCTGAGCTACTTGGACTGTTGGGTGGCTGGATGTGAGAAAGAGAACAAAATGACCCTAACAGTCAACGC
>JADZFV010000130.1 GCA_020854255.1 Candidatus Melainabacteria bacterium
CGATTGCTCCCATACGCCATGGTCTTGGGAGCAGCAGACCAATGGGCGGAAGCCTTTCGCGACCTGGTCAAAACTCCACCCGACTGGTATGTATCTGACGGAGCCGACTTTCAAACTTACTCATTCGTTCGCGATGTAGGCGACGGCACACGCACAATGGGTCAAACATTTACCTCTACCCCGGCCTCATCGTCTGCGGGTTCAGGCGGCAGCGGTTTTGATGGCGGATCGTCGGGCGGCGGATTTGGCGGCGGCGGTGGAGACAGCTGGTAAAACTGCTGGGAAAAACTGCTGGGAAAAACTGTCTCATAAGCCTGTAAAACCTCTGTGAATGAACAAAAATATGCAGATTTATCGGCTGCTTGTCGGCTTTTGCATTGGCGGGACCGGGCGCAAACGTGCTGTACTGGTCAGATAGCGAGATTTGGCGGTGCGCTGAGCTTGAGTTGTCAGTGTGAACAAGCATTGTTTAGAAAGTCCCAGTAAGATGGAAAAAAGGCTATAGGCCCTCAGGGATGTGACTGATCCCGAATGGAAACATGGACGTTTGCGGTTAGGAGCGCTTAGTAAAGATGGTGAATGAAAGAAAGCTACCCACATTCAAGGTAGGTTTGATCCTCTTGTCGTTTGCACTGGCGTCATTGCCATCTGCAGTCGCGCAAGACGAGGGACCGTCTGTCACTTTGATGAAATATGTCGGCAAGGCACAGGAGGCGATGCGCGCAGGGCGCAATCAAGAGGCCCGCGACGAGTTTCGCAAAGCCATCGGTTTGGCTCCCAAGACTCCGGAGTATTACATCGGCTTATCTGATGCCTGCTATCAGATGAAAGAGTACGATCAAGTAGCGTTTGCTCTGCAGAAAGTAATTGAGCTGAACCCGGCAATGAAGGACGAATGCGCCGGTGAATACGGCGAAGCGCTCTTCCATTTAGGCCGATATGACGAAGCTATACCTTTACTGAAAGCCGGTCTTAGATACATTGACTCGCCGGCTGCTAAAGCAAGAAGGACAGCAATTGCTGTCGCTCCTCCAGTCACTCCCATATCCACTGCTCCGCCGGAGTCGGTGTTGCGTGCCAGCGCTGCACCGGTAGAAAAGAAAGAAGCGATTCCTCTGCCTACGCATGACCCGGCATCCTCAGCGGGTTGGCATTCAATTCAACATAAGCATGAGGATGTAGATATCAATAAATTCAATCAGACTCTTGCCGGCGCAATTCGTTCGGAAGGAATCGTAATTGCGGAATACCAGGGCTATGAGAAATCCGACAATATCAACTTCTTCCATCCACCCAAAGCTAAGTTTCGCATTTCGAAGATCTTGAAGGGACCGCCTCTCAACAAAGACATGCCGGTTCGCTTTGAATTCAAAGAACGTTCTGTCAATACACCGGCGCCGGCGGGCTGGAAGTTTTCGGAAGATAAAATGCCTGCTAAAGGCAGCTCATGGATTATCTTTCTTGAGTGGTGCACGCCACGCGAAGGCATGTTTGACACATATGAAGGATCGTTCGGCAGACTTCCTGCAGACGACGACAACCTGAACAAAGTGTATGCGGAGCTTGAAAAGCACAGCAACCGCTGAGCTACTGCTGTGCAAATTTCATTCGTCTTTATTTTGGAGGTTTTGCAAAATGATTTTTCCAGCCCGTCCCCTCAGCCTCGGACTTGCGCTGGCGCTTAGCGTCTCATCGCTGTCAATCGGCACGGCTTCTCTTGCTCAAAATACGAACAAGAAAGTCGAGTGGCATCGCTGTTTGATTACGATCTACAAGTCCAAGAGTATGGTGCCGCAAGCGTGTGAAGAATATGCTGCTCTGGTGGCGCTCGATCCCAGGGATGCTCAAATTCGCTTCGAATACGGTGCCTTTCTGCACAAGATGGGACGCGTAAAAGAAGCTATCGTTCAGTATCGGAAGGCCGCCGATACAAACCCTCTAAATCCTGATTATCAGGGTGCTGTCGGCGATGCCTTGGTGTCTTTGAAAGATTATTCGGGAGCGCTTGCCTATTATCAAAAGGCCGGTCCCAAATTCGCAGGCAAACTGTCAACGACATCTGCGTACGTTAACCAGTTGAGGCAAATCAATCAATACAATGCTGATTTGAAGAAACGCCAGAGCGAAGACGAATAACAAAAAAGAATAGCAAAAAAGAATAGCAAATACTGTGCCGGCGGTGCATTGCATCGCCCTAATTCTTGTGTGCCGGGCATGCATTGCATTTCACTCATTTCGTTTTCTAGGTCTTAGCTGTGGCGCTTTTCTCTGGGTCAGTCTGATGGCTGAGCACGATGCGATTGCGACCTTGCTTTTTTGCTTCATAGAGACGGGCGTCGGCTGTCTGAATCAATTCGTAGACCGACTCGCCATCTTCGGGATAGCTAGCCATACCGCCTGAGAAGCTAACTTTGAATTCCTGTCCGTCATCGCCTGTAAAAATCATTTCTCTAAACTCGGCAAGCACGCGATTGATTGCCGCATGCATCGTCTCTTTCGATTCGCGCCTGAAGCCGAGAATAAATTCCTCCCCGCCCCATCTTCCTCGCAAGTCTTCCACGCGGAAGCGGCGTGCCAGAAGTTGACCGAGTCCGGCAAGAACCTTATCTCCAGCCAGGTGTCCGTAGGTATCGTTGACATTCTTGAATTTGTCTACATCTAGAAGGCAGATCGTAAATACTGTCTTATTGCGTTGCCCATCCGCCAGCAATTGGGCCAATTGCTCTGAAAATGCTCTTCGCAATAGCAGTCCGGTAATAGTGTCTTTGTCCGATCTGTCTTTGAGCATGCGCGCGCGATCGAGGCGAACCTTGACGCGGGTGAGAAGTTCTTCGTTGACGACCGGCTTGGGCAGGTAATCGTCACCACCCGAGCGGAACGCTTCCAACCTGTTTTCCACGCCTGTCTGTCCAGTCAGAAAAACGATAGGCAAGTCTTGCCAGCGCGGAATCTGGCGCAGCATGCGGCAAACTTCGAATCCGGTAATTCCAGGCATCATTACGTCAAGCAGAAGCAATTCCGGAGGAAAGTCTTGCATCACTTCCAGGATTTTGTTCGGGTCAGTGAGAATGCGCACTATGACGCCTTCATTGCGAAGGATGAGAGCGATAGTATTGGCAAAAAATTCATCGTCGTCGACCAGCAAAATTCTCGGCCTGCCGCCGGTGCGGATTGCCACCAGGTGCTCGACCGCTTTTTCCAGGGAGTCCGATTCGAGCGGTTTGTCCAGATACAAGGAAGCGCCCGCGTGAGCGGCTTCCACGCGGTCTTTGACAAGAGCGCTCGCGGAAATGAATGCCAGAGGCAGCGTTTCATAGCCGGGCAGGTTTCTCAGCTCTCTGGCCAGTCTGAAAGACTCATCCGGTGTATCGGCGAGGACATTGATAAGGGCCGCGTCCAGAGGCAAAATGCAGGCGCGGTCGAGGGCTTCTCTGAATGTTTTGGCACGCACAATTTCGACCAGTCTTTGTTTTCCGAGCTCTTCGACAATATCGAGAAATCCGTCGTCGGAGTCGACAACAAGAATGCGAGCCATCGAAGCCGGCGCTTCTTCGGCTTGTCCCTGTCCTTCCTTGGCGCTGACAACGGAGGCTACATCTTGAGCCTCTTTCTCGCCCATGATCCTGGCGTCGACCAGTTTGCGATCGACATCGGCCCAGAGCGCAATCTGCTCTTTTTCCGGCTTCTCGTGCATCGTCTGCGCTGCATGTTCGATGAAGAGCATGCATTCGGAGACCTGCCTGAAACCCAGCGAACCGCCCGTGCCTTTGATTTTGTGGGCTTGCGAGCGGACTTCTGCGATAAGAGAAGCATCTTCAGGATCTTCTTTGGACTTATTTATCGCTACTGCCAGATCTTCAAGTTTTGCAGGCAGCATGCGCGCGTACTTGGAGACAAGCATCAAAAACATCGTCTCGAAATCCTTCAGTTTGCCTGTTTGAGCGTCATCAGGCGAAATTTTGCCTTCCAGCTGCGCTCCGAAAACAAAGGGGATGACTGGTTTGCTTACGGCAAGAACCACGCCCAGTTCTCTCTCCAGGCGATCTTTATTGGCGTGAAGTTCTGGCTGGGAGGAAGCAATGAAAGTGACTGGGACCTTATTGCCGGTGGCTCTCAGAGCCGTGAGCCAGTCAAAACCATTGTCGTCCGGCAAAGGCGCGCAGAGAATCACCATGTCGAGATTCTCTTTCTGAATGAGGCCTTTTCCTTCCATGCCGCTAGCGGCAACCAAAACCTTATGTCCGCGACCTTCCAGCACAGGCACAATCAGCTTGCAGAAAGATTTATCCTGTTCGACTAAGAGGATGTTTTTTCCCATGAATCCCGGGCCTTAGCGCGCTTCCCTGACTCAAACTATACCCAGCTTGGCTCTAACCTCTGCAAAACGTCGGATAAGCCGGCAAAACCGCTGGTTTTCTCAGCATCAATTGTTTCCTATCCGACCTGGCTAATGCTGATTGTCAACTGATTTCGAGCCGGCATTCCGCGCACTTGCACTTTCACAGGCTGATAAAATCCCCAGGGCTCGCCGCCATAGCCGACCGGGGCTATGACAGTGATTGATGTTGGCGAAACGCTGACGATTTCGCATTGCAAAGGCCCGACATTTACCGAAATGTCCGCCTGGTTGGCGGAAAAGCCCTCGCCATATATGGTGAACTGGCTGCCCGGCGGTACCCAGTTGGCGCTTAAACTGCTCAAATAAGGATAGGCGGCGACTGTGAGGGCGAGCGTGCCGGCTTGCATGCCGCCTACTGAAACGCTGACTCTGGACTCTGCGCTGTCTACATAATCGGGCACCTGGACAATCAGTTTGTCTGAGGAGGCCGAAAGGCATCTGGCTCGATGGCTGCCGAACATGACGACGTTGGCATCAGGATCGCCGGAGAAGTTATTGCCGACGATAGTCACAGAATGCCCGGGGCTGACTTTAGATGGGCTGAGACTGGTAATCGTGGGTTGGCTGGTGGTCAGTTTCCAGTTGAAAGTTGAGCCTTTTTGACCTTCTGCGGTGACCAACATTTGATTGCCGCCCCATGTCAATTCACCGGTTACATCGACGCTGTAGCTTTTCTTGCCGGCGAATTCACGCTCCGAGACGAAGTGCATGGTCGGCGAAGCAATGCGCAGCCACGTGAATCCAGGCGCCGTCTCTGTGCCGTTGTAATAAGTCAGAGTGAGCTGTAATTTCTCCTGACCCTTTTCAAGATTTATCGTCTCGGTCATTTTTTGAACTTGATTGTCTGGCGCCACCAGTGGCTTAGACTGTGCCAGCACTACTTCATCGGCCTGGCACGGCGGACAAGCCCACAAGACTCCCAAAAAAGAGATCAAGACAGATAGGTTGGTCGAAAAAATCATAGACATTTGCTTCATTCTTTGAGCCTTTTCCAGTTTGATTTTGCAGTCTTTTGAAAATTGCGCACATCCGATTTCGAGATGCCGCTTATTTCTTCGCCGAATTCATCGTTGCTTGCTTTTTCCACTTTGAAATAATGGTAGAGAAGATAGCGAATCATCGATTGCGCTTCCGGCGCAATGGTCAAATCGAGTTGCGCGCGCTTCAACTCTTCCTCGTCGATGAAGCCGTTCTTGTTGACGTCCAATTTGTCAAAGTATTGAAGAAACAATTCTTCCGCATTGACCGGACCGAGAATGTCGGTGATATTTCTCAAGAGCTCCGCTGCTCGCCTTTCCGTTTCCGGATGGTGTCCGGCATGCCCTCTGGAATCAGCCTCTATTGCCAGAGCCTGTTCGATTATTTCCTTTGCTTCAGGCAGCGCATTGTGGCGCGCGTAAAAACCCGCCAATTGAGTGCGGGTAAGAAACGGCAGGGCCAAAAGCTCGCGATAGGCAGAGAGGAGCTCGCTCAGTGCCTCTTCGGGCAGGTGCTTATTGGCGGCAGAAACACCGTTGCGCACGCGATCGAGAGCAGTGATGAAATCACGCGTGTATTCGTCATGCGGTAACCTGTCAGCCGCTTGAACAGCCAGTCTGTATTCTGTTTCTGCTTCCTGCAAGTTTTTTTTCAATTCCAATTCTTTTGCTTTATTGGAATGAGCATATGGATTAGGAACTTCTTCCACGCTGCCGGTTCCTCTATATCAGGTAAGTGATTTATCCAGTGATTCCTCAGACCCAGCCAGGTGAGCCACAGCAAAAATGCTGTCTAGCGCCTGCGTGGATTGGGCCAATTCATCTCGGTGCAAGCATCGTCAAAGCTGGTCCGCATGCGGCTGCAATATTGAAGAGCAATCGATACCTGCTCGATCTTCATAGCCCCATCGCGAATGAGTGAAACACAGATAACGGCCGCTTCAAAGGTTTTTTCATCCAGCTTATTTGCTGCCGCCAGTATTTTCGAGATGTCTCCGCCGTGCTTTTTGCGCACCTCGTTGGCCGTCTGGATATCGTTGTCGGTAAGCACGCCCGCCCTGACCAGAAGGTCGAGCGCATCTTTGACGGAGACCATAGCTTGCTGCCCCTGTCCGGCCGGATCGCCTGCGGCCGCGCCGCTCGGGGAAGCGCCGCTACCGCTGTCGCCCAATTCTTGCATGGCCACAGCGATGAATTGTTCTATCGTCTTACCTTTGCTGTGATACCGGGCCAGAACTCTAGCCGCGTCGCGCGAGGAGAGTTGTTTTTCCTCAACGAGATCTTGCATTCGCAATGCCGCGTCCAGTGACTGGCTGTTGAGCAAACCTGATTCGAGCAAAAGACTGTTGAGAGTCACATCCGTGCGTTTGGAAATCAGACCCAAGTCAATCGGCATGGCCGGGGTGGCTGGGGCAGGCGCTGCTGCGGGTTGAGGCCAGGCTCCCGGCTGCGGGGCGCCGGGGAATTGTGGCTGCGGGTACCCGGGTGGCTGCATTTGCGGGTATCCGGGCGGCGGCAGCTGCTGCGGGTAGCCAGGAGGCGGATAGCCCGGTTGCGGTGGAGGATAAACTGGTTGCGGAGGCATTCCGGGATACTGCCCGCTCGGAACCATGCCGGGTTGCATTTGCTGCGGGTAGCCAGGATGCTGAGGCGGATATCCCGGTTGAGGAGGCATCTGCTGCGGCATTTGTGGTGGCATCGGTGGTGCCACCTGCGGCAGCGGCTGCTGAGGCACCGGGGGCGGTGGCGGAGCCGGAGGTGGCTCCGGCCGGGGAAGAGGATCCGGATAGACGGTATTTTGCGCTGGCATGCCGCTGTGCGTGCTCCTGGCAATACTCTGCTTCCAAATGTCGTCCGGTTTTTTTGCTTCTTGCTCCGCCTGTGCGGCCAAGGTCTCGGCGCTCGGTCTCAATTCTTCAGGTATAAATCCGCTCGTGACAGGTGCGGCCCCGCCCTGACTGGTGCTCATGATGATCATTTCCAGAACGAAATCGAGGTCGGAGGGAGGAAAGCCCTGGCTGAAGAGCATGGCATTGTCGCCGCCGGCTTCGTCATAAAGCGTCCAGGCCGGGAATTCTATTCCTTTATCCCATAAGACCATGAGCAGGTAAGTCTTAGCGGTATGCGAAAAAGACAACTCAACTGTAGTTCCTCGCCTGCGCTCGCATTCGTCGAACAGGGCGCGCACCAGCTTCATGTTTGGAAGCTGAGGCTCATGAGGAAGCTTGAAGTTTTTGGGCGGTTCTTCCTTCTGCGGTTGTTTAGGCTTAAACATGGGAAATTTCCAAGTACCTGTACTTAATTTCAATACCCGTATATTGAGGCTTAGTCTCTAGATAATCTCATAGAAGCAGATTAATTGGTTGTGTTCTTGTCCACACCTGCCGGGTCATAGAGGGC
>JADZFV010000131.1 GCA_020854255.1 Candidatus Melainabacteria bacterium
GATGGCTACGAACCATGAGGTCAGAGGTTCGAATCCTCTCGGGCAGGTATCTTTTATTGCTTATGAGAAGCGGCTTTCAGAAATGTTAGCCGTTTTTTATTGGGGTAGGAAAAGCGCTCCGTTGGCCCCTATTTGGCCCCTTTGGCATCAACATCTATCAATCAAAAAAAGACCGGATCAATAAGCCAGGTCAGAAAAAACCATGCGGTCACCGAGGAATATTGGGGGATATCGTTCCCAAAAGGGCACCCAAAATTGAGTGGCTTTTGCGTGCTATACCAGCAACTTGCTTTATTCAAATGTGGTGCCTTGAAATGCTGTACGTAATTGCTGACTGAGAGCGCCGCTTCAAATGATTGATCACAAGAAATTTTGTCACTGCATCAAATAACTCGTCTTCATTTTCAACAAAGAAATCTTGCAAGCCCGCTATAAATCGCTCTTGAACTTCATTTGCTAATTCCGCCTCTCTTCTTTTGCGTTCTGCAATGCCATAAGGAGAATTTTCCTTTTGTAGTCGCCACCTCTCAATATCACGTTTGCATTTCTCCCGACATTCTCGTTGTTCTACGCTGCTCTTTGCGTCCCAGAGAGCCCAGTTTCCTCTGTTGTCGCGCATGATTAGCTTTTCTTCTTGCATTGTTTCCAGCAAGTATTTGAAGTAACCAGCGCGAATACTGCATCCCACCATCTTGTGAAGCGTGCTTTGCCTGTAGTTATGGACAACGCCGTTAACTTGCCGCTCTAAGATCTTCGAAATTCGATTTCGTATTTTTTTTTCGTTTTTGGGATCAATCAAAACGGCATACATTTTCTCTGACATTTCTGAAAATTCTCCCGATGACGAACGGCATGTGCGTTTTAGTATATTTGTTCGATATTGGCTTGCTGTCTGAATTTCTCTCATAACCGTGCTGCTTAAGCGTCCCCAGGCTATGATTCTCAGGATAATCCTTCATCTTTAATTGCCATGAAAACAAAAACACCAAAATCAAAGCAAAATAAGCAGCAGATTCCGTCAGTAGAATCAATGACGGGCCAGATTGATGCTCAGTACGGTGTCGCTATAAAGGCGCTTCACGATGCCATGAAGGAGCGACTCGGTATTGCGGCAGACGCTTACATAACTCGTTTCTGGAAAAAACAGCATGAAGACGACACCAGTATTCCTGACTGGGAAAAATCCTTCGATCAAAAATACGCTGACATGTTCGAGCTAATAATTGGAACTGCCAATGCTTATGGACTGGACGGACATACTTATATTGCTGAATTTTTCACAGCATGCGATGTCCATGGCGAGGGAGTTCCATGTACTCTTCAAAATTTCCTTCCGTGGAACATGACTTCTCGTGAGCTTGACCGGTATAAAAAGCCGACTCCTATCCAGGTTGGAGATAAGGTCTTTCCTTCGTCGGCAGCTTTAACAGCCTGGGCTAGTGAGTAGATGAAATTTTAGACTCAGTCATTTTTAGATCTGTCTTCTCTGTTCTTTTGAATGCTCAGGGTATAAATATAGGAGCGGCGCAAGGGCTCTCTATCAGCTATAGGAAAAGATCCCAAATGAAAATCAAACTTCCTGAAGACGTAAACGTTTCACTGAAAGTAATGCTCAGAGGAGTAGAACCTCTTATTTGGCGGCGCCTAGAAGTGCCGGCCACTATCACCCTGAACAGACTGCATATGGTTTTTCAAGACGCTCTGGGCTGGACGAACAGCCACCTCCATACCTTCCTCATTGGTGATACTGAATACGGATACGAAGATGAGGATGGAGAGTTAGATACCGTCGATGAGAAGGGAATTAAGTTGGTCAAAGTCCTGAAACACAATACGCCTGGATTTTGGTATTTGTATGACCTTGGAGATCATTGGTTGTATGACGTTCATGTAGAGGGATGGTGCCCTCCCCGCGAAGGCAAGCAATACCCAATTTGCCTGGATGGGGCGCGGAAGTGTCCTCCTGAAGATTGTGGTGGAGTTCACGGCTACAAGCGAATGTTGTCCGTGCTTGCCGATAGGAAAGACCCGGAGCGCGAAGAATTTCTGACATGGCTCGGTGGAAAGTACGACCCAGAGGAGTTTGACATTCTGGCGATAAATCGGAAGTTGAAGAAATACAGCAAAGCGACTTCAAGAGCCTAGTGGATTTGCTCTGTCAGCTGTTGTCCGGGTCATGACGAGCGCAGTCCACAATTCTCTTCGAAGATCCAGTTAACATGGATCTGCTTTTTAGGGGACACGTTAGCAGTGCCAAGCAAATTCTCTGAGTTGAACGCATGCTTGCACACAGAAGATGAACCGACTGCTGATTTACTATCATTCCTCTCCGGTAAATTCACAGACCTGGCACGTCACAAGTATTTACTTGGTAGTAATGCATGACCAACCTAATTAACCCGAGTGCAACAAATGGACGAAATTCCTTCCACAACCCTGAAATCGATTCTCTATTCTAAACGTGCGAATACATATTACCTTGAACATTGTCGCGTGCGCTGAATGAGCTGTGACAATCCGTGAAGGTCGTAAGCGCTGATTAAGATGCTTCCGTAGCTCCTCAGACAACGGAATGAACGTGTAGAGCAAATCCGGATCCAGCGCAAGCAGTAGGTTTTCCCAGCCAATTCCGATGCGATTCTCTTCAATTGGCACAATCGGGTTGCATCGTCCGCCAAGATGCGTTAAGCAATAACGGACTACGTTGTTAATGTCGTGGTTTTCAAAGCTGTCGTCGACAAGAAAGGCAACTCTCTTTGGGCGGGCCCAGAGCCGAGCACCAAGTTTTGTATATTGATCGATGAATTTCATGATGCTCTTCTCAATCGTCTCCAAAGTGCGCTGGGTGCCGCCATATTTTGGATCAAAATGTGCGGAAGTCATGCACCTCTTAGTGGTTCAGTGCCGCGTTCCAATATCTTGAGATAAGCGTCATAGACGAAGACTCGGCCTCGTTGTTTGCCAGTAATCTCTCGTACGATGCCGAGACGTTCCAGATTCTGCAACGCTGCAGTAACCGTGGGAGTTGTTAGTGCTAACGCCTTTACCATTTCCGGTATCACGACCAATGGTTTCTTTTCGAGATATTGGTGTGCCTGCAAAGCTGATCCCGCACCGCGGCCGATTTCTGCTATCTTTGCCCGATCGGTTTGGATCATTCCCAGAATTTCGCGCGCGGCTTCCGTTGCTTGCACCGCGATATCGTTGACGCCGACAAGGAAGAATTGCAGCCAGGCTTCCCAATCGCCTGTTTCGCGAACATTTTGCAGTTGCGCGTAGTATTCCTGCCTGTGAGTTTTGAAGTACAAACTCAGATAGAGAATGGGCTCAGAGAGAACGCCTTCGGTGCAGAGCAAAAGCGTGATGAGGAGCCTGCCCAGTCTTCCGTTGCCGTCGAGAAAGGGGTGGATCGTTTCAAATTGATGGTGTACAAGAGCCGCTTTTACGAGCAGCGGCAATTTGTCCTCCCTATTGTGGAGATACTTCTCAAGGTCGCTCATGCAGCCCATCAGTCGATCCGGTGGTGGCGGAACATACTTTGCATTGCCTGGGCGAGTTCCACCGACCCAGTTTTGAGTACGCCTGAATTCGCCAGGAGCTTTAGTGCCTCCGCGTGCGCCGCTCATTAGTACGCCATGCATTTCTTTGATCAAGCGCATGGACATCGGAAAGCCTTCCCTTAAGCGGCGCAGCCCATAATTCATTGCAGCCACATAGTTAGACACTTCTTGTACGTCGTTCAGCGGAACACCGGGTGCTTCCTCGCTTTCATACAACAGCAGATCCGATAATGAAGACTGCGTACCTTCGATTTGCGAGGATAAGACGGCCTCTTTCCGCACATACATATAAAGGAACAGTTGTGTATCCGGAAGAACGCTGGCCAATCCGTCCAGTCTTCCGAGCGATTGGCTTGCCTTTTCGAGCAAGCTCTGCAGATCATCCAGGCGGAGATCAGAAGGAGGCAGGGGGCGAGGAACCAACGCCCAGTACGGCTCGTCGCTGCTTGCCGAGCAACGAACTCGCTCTCCCAGTCTTGCTTTCAGGTCATTTTTCACTTATTAAAGGACCCTTTAATAACAGAAACCCTTATTAAAGGATACCGCATTTCCCTTTAATAAGCAGCCGGGTTATTAAAGACAGCTTTTACGCCTCCCCTTGACTATCGATTGTTCGGTCGGACTCCCGCCGACGAAAAAGGGAGCGCCCCGTCTGGGACGCTCCAGTGCATTCCGATGGAAGTGATCGGTTCAGCGCGTTAACAGCGTGTACTGGACCGCAGAATCGATTTGTGAGGACAGCGAGGAAATGATTGAATCGCAGGCGGCATAATTGACACCTTCTACGGTGGGCGAAAAGTCGAGCTGTACTTGTGTGGTGCCTCGGTCAGTAGGGCGGATTTGGATGTCCATGGCGAGAAACCGATGCACACGCTCTTTTCGCGTATGGATTTGACCCCGTGCATCTCCTTCGAAGTGAGTGTATTCATCCATGAATCGAAGGTTTGCGGTGATTCTGCCCGACTGCGTGTCTGCAGTTACGACGTTCCATTTATCGCCATAGTTGTAGGATGTCTCCGCTAGAATGTCGCGGATTTTGGCGAAGGCGACCTTGGCGGGGATGTTGTATTCGCGCGGTGCCAGGTGCAGGAAGTTTGATCGTGCCTGCGCGTGTGCGTCCGGTGAAGGACGTGGTAGCGTTTATGCCGGAAGCATGGTTTCCTTGAGAACGTGTTAGGCAGACGTTTCTGCGGATTTAGTTTGAGATCTGTTCTGAGCCCAGCGGTGCGGGAGAAGTTGATCGATTTCGCTGGTTTTCATGGAGCCGATTCTGGAGAACACATCAGCAAAATATTCGATAGGGTTGATGTTATTGCGCTTGCAAGAAACACGGAGGGGTTTTCGTCGTCGTATTCATAGCTTTTTTAATTACGGGAAGAAATGCCACGCGCTTAGGCGCTTCGCCTACTGACACTTTGCTTAGTAGCTTTAGCTTGCCCTCCGGCGTAACTTCAACAAGCGAAACGCTAGCATTTCCAATATTGCTAACCAGTACTTTTACAGGTGAGGTGCCTGGAATTCGCTCTATACAGCAAGGCTTAGATACATCGCTCAGGCGGTCCAGAAGCTTGCCGCTAGTCACGTCCACTGCGTCCACATACGAACGTCCCTCGTTGGCAGCAAGCACTATATTTGGTGCAACTGCTTCAACACCGTGATAGGTAACCTCTTGCGGCTGTGTGTTGTGTGGCGGCGGCTGCAATGCAAACAGTTTCGTCACCTTACCGCTCTTGGTGTCCATCTCAAAGAACCCATCCACCCAAAATGAGCCGAAGTAGACTTTTGATTCATCTGGGGAGAAGGTCAAACTGCGCGGATTCACATTCAGCTGGTGAGAAGCCACGAGCTTCTTGCTTTCGGGATCAACAATCGCCAGCCCAGTTATCTTCTTGCAAGTAGCGTATGCATTTTTTTCCAGTGGTCCGAACTTGATGACATGTGGTGCACTAGCGCTGATTCGGAATGCTTCTTTCATGGACGACAACTCAATTCCTATCACTGCGTCGCTGTGAAAGTCAGCCACCAAAATATGCTTTCCATCTTGCGTTGTAATTATGTGGTCGTTAAACATCTTGCCGATGGGAGTTTCACCTTTCAGCGTAAAGGTGCCGGAGTCGAAGAATTTGACCTTCTCATCATCCTCAACCCCGACAGCAATTGTCTTACCATCTTTGCTGACGGCGACTCCATAAGGACGAGGTCCAACAGGAATCCGCTTAATCTCCTTCATCGAAGGAATGTCGACAACCGAAATGGACGCATCTTTGGTGTTGACGACGATTACTTCTTTGGGTTGTTCTTCTGCGGAGGCAGTGGAAGCCGTGATAAAAAGCGCAGCTGCAGTCAATAGAATTTTTTTCATTGCTTCACCTGTCTGATTCGTTTGTCTACCTCTTCCCAATTAATGTTCTGAAAAAACGCGTCGATGTATGCTTTGGCGTCGGCGCCGTAGTCCATTTGATACGCATGCTCGTACATATCCATTACGAGAATCGGCGCACCAGCGGCCAGCGAGACTTGATGGTCGGAACTCCAGACATTGAGCAACTTTTTGTCTCTAGGCGAGTAGGCTAGAATCACCCAGCCAGAGCCGCCCGATAGCGATTGACCAGTAAGTTTAAAATCATGCTCCCACGCTTCAAGAGAGCCAAATTGTTTTGTAATTGCGTTTTTGATTTCGCCACCGATCTTGC
>JADZFV010000132.1 GCA_020854255.1 Candidatus Melainabacteria bacterium
GCGGGATTGAATATTCCCCTGGGTTTGAAACAATTTTTCCAATTGCGAAAGGCCGAATATCAAACTCAGCCAGAGAAATCGGATTCTCGGATGAATGTCAAGGTTGAGAATTTTTTGAACCAGACTCCCGTTAAGGATAAGGAGACTCGCTCTCCGGCTGAAGAGAAGGACCTGGAGCAGTCTCGCGAAGCCTTGAAAAATGCGGTCAGTCCGGAAGACACACTATCAAAAGCTCTTCATCTAGCAAGGCTGTATCAGCATTTGCGCTATATTGATGAGGCTAAAAAAGCCACCGAGTTTGCCTTGGGTATCGATCCGGAAAATCTGGTGGCACGTCAAATGTTCAAGGAACTAGAACGGATGCATCCAGTTGATATAAGTGTTGCGGCAATACCTATAACAGTGCCCAATGCGGTCACCAAGTCGGCTTTGCGCAGGAGAATTCACGGACTGACGGGCGGTCGAGTCGCTGTGGTTGGCGATCTTCTCATCGATGAATTGCTGGAAGGCAAACCCGAGAGAATTTCGCGCGAAGCACCTGTATTGATTTTGGAGCATGTAGACACCGTTCACATCCCGGGCGGAGCAGCAAACACAGCCAGCAATGTAGTGGCCTTAGGAGGGGACTGCATGGCTGTGGGTGTGTGTGGAGCAGATGAATATGCAGACAAGCTCTCTACCATGTTGGACAGATATCACATTAAGCATAATCTCGTCAAAGACATCACCAGACCGACAACAGTAAAGACAAGAATTCTCTCCAAGTCGCATTCCCTGATGCAGCAGCTTCTTCGACTAGATCGGATATCGCACAACCAGATAAGCTCTATCATCGAGAAAATCCTCATTCAGCAGATTGAAGAGTCGCTGGAAGGTTACAGCGCAATCATTCTGTCGGACTACAAAGCTGGCGTCATTACAGATGGTGTGATCAGAAGTTTGAGAGAAATTGCCGAGAGACAGAAGATGCTCTTAATTGTCGATGCGCAGGGCGATTTTGATCGATTCAAAGGAGCAACACTTCTCACGCCCAATCAGCCCGATACTGAAAGTGCTCTCGGCTATCGCATCGATTCGCAGACCTCTGTGGAGCAAGCCGGTAAGGACATGCTCGAAATAACAGGAGCGGAAGCGATTCTGATTACACGTGGAGCCGAGGGTATGGCCTTGTTCGAGAGAGGTAAGCCATACGCAGAAATGCCTGTATTCAATAGAAGCGATGTTTTTGACGTAACCGGTGCAGGTGATACCGTGGTTGCCACCATGGCATTGGCACTCGTTTCTGGTGCCAGTTACGTAGAAGCTACAGCACTGGGCAATCTTGCCGCAGGCATCGTGGTTAGGAAATCGGGAACTGCAACGACCAGCCAGAGAGAAATGCTCGAAACACTTGAGCAGCTAAATATTCCTGAGTAAGAATTACAAACGAGTTAAGCATGTGAAGCTGGGGACGGACACAGGCTTAGGCGTATGAACTTTTGAGCACTTGAGCGAAGAGCGGAAAATTGGGTTCGTACTTGCTGTCCAGATTGAGAGACTTAAGCAGGGCATCTTTCACTTCATCCGGAAGACTGTTGATTTGAGGCGCAAAATGGCTGACGTATTCTTGCTGAGCCCGCAGAAAGGAAGCGTCGATTGCATCGGCTGTTAACTCTCTGTTGCTGTAATTCAAGATTTCTGCGTTTGTCATGACTGTGTAAAGCTCCGGATGTTTGTGACTAAGCGAAAAGGTATTTTGACGTTCTGTTGGTGTGGATTCGCTGACGGCGCTTTGCTGTATCTCTTCCAACCCTTCGTCAATTTCTGAACTCTCGAATTCACCGTCTGCAGTAATTTGTTCGAAAGGGGGCATGGTCAACTCCGAGCTGTGTGGTCCGCGTGATCGTGTGTATCTGTTTGCCGACACTTTTGGACAAGGGTCTTCGTATTTCCCGCAGTATGATTTAATTGCTCAAACTGACCGTGACCAAACCTATTAAGAGGTATATACAGTGGCTCTTCTGCCCCGTCCCCGCGTCAATTTAGTCGACTTTTGCGTTGTCGCCTTGGTTTCAGCCGCGGCTCTCGGCTTTGTCCTTCAGAAGGCCGGACATGCAGGCGTCAACAAGGTTATTCAAGGTACGCCCAAAATTGCCGTCGATGTATATATCACTGGATTAAAAACCAAAGATCTCGATTTGTTCAAGGTCGGCGATAAATCGTCAATCACTATTCGCAACCAACCAGTTAAGCCGCCCATGACCATTACAAAAGTCGAGCACACGCCAAAACAGGTTGCCTTTCTTGCTCCGGATGGCAAGAAGGCGGTTTCATTTGCAGACCCGGCCAATCCAATCGCTCATGATTTCACAGTGACCGTAGTGGACGATTCTGAACAAACTGAAGATGGCTATGTGGTTCGAGGCAACAAGATTAAAGTCGGCAATCAAATCGAGTTGGAAGCTTTCAAATATCGTGTGCAGGGCGTTGTCGTCGATATTCGCGTAGAAAAATAATCCGAGATGACCCAATTGCTCGATTCGATAGCTTGCCTCGTTTCACTGAAATCGCAAGACGATAAGTTGAAAAACGCTCTTCAGGAGTCGATTTCAGGCAATGTCATTGCCTGGCCATTTCGCTTCCTGTCGAAGTCATTTGCAAAGCTCGAAAAGGCTGGTCTGGCAAAATTCGGCACTCTAATGCAGAATTTGGCGTTTATTGTCACGGCGCTGATGATTTTCAGCCTCTGGTTGCCGGTTTTTGCGTCTGACAAAGAAATCCTGGCCATAATCTCGCTTCTATCTCTTTTCCTGTTTGTAGGAGGAAGCATTTTAGGCGGCAGCCAGAAACGTCAGATCAGTGCTATTGACGCAGTCGTCGTTTTTTTCTTCGGTATAAACGTCGTGGCCGCGTTTGCATCACGTTATTTTGAACCAAGCTTAAAAGGTCTGGCTAAGCTGGTTATTTACGTTTCCAGTTATTTCCTGTTCTCTGCTGTAGCCAACACGCCCAAGCGTCGTTTGATTCTCATGATTGCTGCCGTAGCAGGCGGGCTTATCGCAGCAATCTACGGACTATATCAATATAAGATTGGTGTGGCTCCCCTTGCCACCTGGGAGGACCCAAGTGTCGAATCACAGGCGACTCGAATCTATTCGACTCTCGGCAATCCTAATCTGCTGGCTGGATATCTGATTCCGCTGGTATCGATTTCAGGTTCGATGCTTATTGCCTCAATCGACGCCCGCAGGTGGATTTTTTCGATAATCACCGCGCCTGTCTGCCTGACTTTGATTGCTGCCACGTTACTGACAGGAAGCCGGGGCGGGTTTATGGGAATTGCAATGGCATTAGCGACTCTGTTTCTAATCTCGTCAGGTTGGTGCTGGCGGAAATATCCCAAGACTCGTCCTGTAGTAATTAGCTTGGCTATCGTCTTGCCATTGATTGCAGGTGCATGTGTGTTTTTGGTGCCGAGCATGCAGCAGCGGGTGGTTTCTATTTTTGCCGGCTGGCAGCATTCATCAAATGCATTCCGCTTGCACGTGTATGAGTCTTCCATGCATATGCTTAAAGACAACTGGTGGATTGGAGTCGGTACGGGCAACCAGGCATTCCGGATGGCGTACGGTCTGTATATGAATAGTCGATTCGATGCTCTTGGGACTTATTGCGTGCCTCTGGAAATTGCCGTGGAAGCAGGGATTTTTGCACTAACCACTTTTGCAGTTTTTTTTGTGGCACTTTTGGGTCGAGCGCATTCAGCTTTCTACAACAAGACAATCGGATGGGAAAGGTGGCTTTGCGCTGGGATGGCGTCCGCTCTTTTCGGGATTGCAGCAATGGGATTCGTAGATACGGTCTTCTACCGACCGCAAGTTCATTTCATTTTTTGGCTTCTTGCTGGTACTCTCGTGACCGCGTCTATCCAGTCCAGCGCCCAAAAAAGGGGCGACGACTCGAATGAAGTTGGAAGTTAAACCGTTAACGGTTTAACTTCTAGATGAGAATGGGCAGCTGGGATTAGTGCCGCTTAATCTTCCGTGCGGGCATACCTATTATATGAGAACGCAAGCGCAGTTAATTTAGTCTTCCGAAACTGCCAGTTTAAGCTTCTCAGATTAAAACCTGGATTTAATTCATTAAACAATGCTAATTTATTATTGTTTCTGGGTTGTTTGGGTAAGAAATATTAGGTAGCGCTAATGTAGCTGTGACCAGTTCCCATTCTCCGCAGTTCCCGCAAAGTGCCAGCTAATGATTACGAGAGCCTCGTGAAGCTCTGAAACCTTGACAGCCTAGCTACATTAACGGACAATAATGAATAGGATTTTACTATTTTGCCCCGGTCAGTCGGAAACCCCAAACATCCAAATTCGGCTGACTCAACTACAAAACCCGTTACCGGCATGCTGCCGGTCCTTCTTCGGAGGAGAACAAAGCAATGAAATTACGTAGACGACGAGGAGCTACGTTAGGGTTGGTAGCAGTCATAGTACTGTTTATCGCCATTCTGGGAATCGGCTTTTTCTTCCTGTCCAAAATCATGGGCGGTGGAAGAGAAGTTGCTAACGCCACCGACGCCGGCGCCATGAACGTTGCTAAGCGTGCTTTGATGGAACCTACCGTCAATGCTCCCGCTAACGACGAATTCGATGGTCTCGGTGTCGACACCGCCACCGGTATTCCTAACAACACAGGCACAATAAACTTGCTCGCGTACAACCGCGCTGCAGGTAGAGCTCTTTTGGTTGCACTCAATGCAAGAGCAATCGGACCAGCTTCCAGCGCGCTTGCCGGTAGTGTTATCGACAAATTGGAAACTCTCGGTAGAAATCTCCAAAACCAATTGAACGGCGGCGGTTTGTTGCCCGGATACTTTGACAACATGGCGGCTGCCCAGAACGTCAAAATGATGGGACCGACCTCGGACGTCAAATTGAGTATGAACATTCAACCGGCTTGGATGATTCACCAAGACGCCAACAACACGCAAAAGACAAACGTCTATATAGACGAAAGTGTTATCTCGATGATGGGTAACCCAACTGTGACCAGCCTATACCAGGCGACTACAGTTGTCTCCCCAAATGGCATCAAGTCGAAAGGCTCATGGCCACAAGGTGCCTTTTCGAGCAAGAGAGATCATAATTTCGTCAGAGCTTATGACAGAAACATGACCCTCAGCAACTACCTTGATAAAGCAATTCTTGGTGCTGCCGTAGGTCCTCAAGACAGAGCCCACTTAGTTCACCTCGGTCAGTTCGACAATTGCGCGACTGCCGTAGGATATGCTCCCCCCAACTCCTGGAAGACTCAATCGCAGTCTCAAAACACCAACAAGAATCAAGGCAATTTCGGCGGCGCAGTTGCTTGTGCAGTCGTAGGATCCTTGAATGCTGAATACGAAGCCTGCATACCGCGTGGCTACGTAAGAATCTTGAACTATGTTTCCGCAGCCAACCTTCCTGGGGCAGTTCCTGTATCCGGGCAAGATATTAACGGCGGAACAAGCATCTTCAACAACGAGTTCTGGAATGGAACAGGCGGTACAGGCCCAACATCCTATGCTGCCGGTGGAAAATTGTTCGCGGACAGAAACGGAGCAGGCGAGTTAGCTCGATACCAGCAATATGTCAGCAACTTGAATCGATCATTGGCCAACACGCCACCTCCGCCAGCTGCCGGCGCCAGAGACCAAATTGGTGGTCTGGTCTCGGATCATTTCCCGGGATTCGGTGGCACAACCGCCGAAATGAGTGATATGACCGGGATCAGAACCAATGACCCAGCTCCAGCTCCCAACCAATTTGCCACCAAGGCTCAAGTGATTAGTTTGCTGGAGGGTGGCGGCAGAACTGGTAGCTGCGATCAAAACAACTTCGCTTCCGATTCTGACGGTGCTACTGCAGCAGATCTCTTCTGCCGCGCCAGTAACGACGGTGGCAGCGGTTTTGTGTCCGACGCATCAGTCAACTTTGGACGCGGTATCCCACCGGGCTCCGGCGGCGCCAATGCAGCCGAAGGTATGAACGGTATCGAATACCTCAAAGCCAGAGTTGTTGAAGCATTCGGAGCTGGTGCTCGTTGCGCTCGTAACGTCACCGTTGCTGGCGACAAGAAAGCCGGTATGAAGACCTACACGAGAGCCAGAGAAGGCAACATTGCGTACAACACACCTGCTGTTGATGTTCAGTTCGCCAATGTGGGAAGCCCGTACGAACTCTTGATGCACACCATGAGAAGTGGAACCAATGGTTTTTGCAGTGGACCGAATGATGTAATCGGATTTATCCATCAACGTTGCAAGGAAATACTTCCCACCGTTGACCGTGCTGAAGTCGAGACTCTTATGAAGAGCCAAGATCTTCCTCCGGGTGCAACCATGTTCATCTTCCTTCCACCTGGCAGCAACAGGCTCGCCATGCAGCCTACAGTGCCGAGGACACATGCAGGCGCAGAAGATCCATTCAACCTGAGAGCAGAAGGATCCATGCCTAACGTCTGTGCTTCCACTCCGGACGGACAAATCCGCAACGTCAGCGTCAACGCGAAGGACAACGTAGAAGGCAACAGCCATGGTGACACTGGTATACACGACCAGCCGTACACCCAGTTCAAAGGGACCGATTTCCAATCGACTGACATCGTAGAATGGAAACCAAGTTGTGGTGCTCATAACTTCCTGGGCGAACTCTCGTTCCGCAACGAGACGACCGGTGGTGGTGAGTTCTGCAAACCCAACTAACCGCAACCAACTGGACTGATTGGGCTTGACCCAATCACCCGATAGATAAAGCGCCCACCCTCTTGAATCGTGTAAGATTCTAATTGGGTGGGCACTTCTTTATATATAGTGCGTCCATAGCGCTTGTTCGTCATTATTTGATTCCGTTTGATGGGGAGGACATTGTCGTGTCAACAGCAAAATGCAAGCAGAGTCGAGCTTGGGGGATTTTTGCCTCCATCCTTTTGCTGACGGGATTGGCAGCAGGACAGCAAATGTCAAGCGCGCAAAATACGCCTTCTTCATATCGTCAGAAGCCATATCCAATCGCACAGGAAGAAAACCACAAGCTGGATCAACTGAGAGACAAAGTTGATTTACCCGACTTGCCTTCGTATACAGGCAAGGCCAAATTCGTGTCGGGCACAGTCGAGCAAGGAGCTAAAGGAGGACCGCGATACTCAATGGTTTTTGAATCAGAAGAACCGCAAAGCCAGGTTATTGACTGGTACGACAACGTTTTTCGCATGTACAAATGGAATGGCATTCAAAAATCAACAAGCTCAGTTTCGGCTAACCATAAAGAAGGGCATTACGCCTCAATCAGCTCGGATGCGGTAGTGAGAACCGGTGTTTCAAGCCCCAAGATCCACAGTAGTTTCACGGTCCACTATCAAATGGCTGTTCGCTAGAGTTTCGCGTGCGATAGCAGTATTTGATTCGTTTCGTATTGCCAGAGAAAATATCTACAGCAAGACCAGCCAACTGGTCTATTGCTATATCGCTTGTGGCCATGTTTTTCTTCTACAGCTCAATCGATCAGTGTGCAAAAGCGAGCAGCAATTCCCTGAAGGTTGGACCTCTGGCCATTGTGCCCGATGGCACCCTTCTTCCACTCAACCCTCCGCAGCAATTCAACTATATGTTGAGGGAAGACGTCCTGCAATTGCGCGTAAATGCAGTCATGTCATTTCAGGCTTTGATAAACACGCCGTATGCTCCAACTGCCGCAGTCTTCGATGAGATGCGGGACGGCAAACCGTGGTGGGGCATGGCCGGTCAGTACATTTGGGGTGAAGGAAAACGCAGCATTGAAGGACCGGCCGAAGAGTCTCGTTTCGTATTGAATCCGTTCTTGCTGGTTGCTGCCAATCCATGGACGGCAAAAATTTGGAATCCGGAGCAAATTACTGAAGACGATCTTAATAACATTGATTTTCCTTACACCTGGATGCCACAAGAACTCAAGTACTGGCCAAGGAAAAGGATGGCCCAGGTCACATATGATGTCACCGCATTTAATGGCAAGTTGAAAGAGCTGGACAGCAAACTTGAAAGGCCGTTAAACAATTTGCGCTTCGGGCTTGTCGCCTACAATGCCAGAGACTTCGGATACAACTTTCTTTACCTGTCACCGAATTTGTCGTCCAATATTGAGAATGCCCACAAAGGAAAAGGATCTGTGGAGATCAAGCAGTACATACACACAGGTGACGGTTCAAAGTATCCTGGCGGCTGCAATAACATGAGTCCGCGCATGGACGAGATCGATAAGCTCGACATAAAGACACTGCCTGCCCGAGCTACAATTTTGCTCTGGAAAAAACGACCGCCCGGGCTGACTGATCCTCCGGACTTCAGTTTTGTCCTTGACTTCAAGTAATAAGTGCTGGTATCACAGACAGTGCAATGCTTGCCGCAGGCTTGTTATCAAAGTTATCGGATGCTTGCCGGGTAAAACTTTTCACTTATCCGTCATTTTGGAAATAACCTGAGGTTTTCAGTAATAAGACTTCAGGGTTAACCCTAGGGCGCACGATCATCTCTTGACGCTATTCTGAGTTTACTGACCGTTGGAAACTCGTAGCGTCCCGAGAAAGATTAACCAATCACCGACGGTTAGTTGCCGAAACAAATCAAAAGAGGGGATGAGCCGCAAGCGAGTCCCTTCTTTAGCGTTTGGAGGGCCTTTTTAGACGAACGCCACAACTCTTGCAGGCGCAGCGCTCGCGCCGACCAGTGGGATAGGAAAGAAGGCGACTTTGAAGCCGTGCGCCGGCAATCTGTCGAGATTGACCAGTTGCTGGATGACATATACCTCCACCTCGCGATATGCAAAGTGCGCATCCCATATATGCGATTTGTCTTTCGTCTTTTGATATTCCGCCACCATTTTAGGAAATGGTCTGTCCCAGCCAAGTGCATCAGTGCCTCCAATTTTTGCACCACATTCAGCCAGATATAAGGCTGACTCCCTGACCATGCCAGGGTAGTTGTAGCGCATCGGGTCGGTGAGCGAGTACTTGTCATGATCTGTGCGAATAAGCACGGCATCACCCGCTTTTATCTGATACTGCACAGCGTCGAGCGCTAGCTTTAAATCATCGACAGTGATGGCGTCGCCTGAGCCTTTCTTATGAGTCATATCGAGCACCACTGCATCGCAATATAGTTCGTTCAGTGGAATCTGATCTACTGTTTTGGCCGGGGCACCACCGCAGGTGCTTCCGTAATGCAGTGGAGCATCAACATGTGTGCCCAGATGGCTCGAGAGAGTGACCATCTCTTCCGCCCATCCTTCTCCATCCGGCAAGTCACTTTTAGGACAGCAAAACAACTCGCACATAATATCGGCGCCTCGATCGTTTGCGACAAAATCAACTTCAGGTGAAATGATCCTGAAAAGCGGAGCTAAGATCGGTGGAAACATTTTTTTGTCGAGAGTGACGAGGGGTCTGGTCAAGTCGATCAATTTCGGCATCGCTGAAAATCCTGTGTTTGTTCGCTTTCCGTTTCTGGAGCTAGATTTTCTCACTCCGAAACATAGAGAGTCAGGCTGGATTAATTAAGTTAGACTAGCTTTCGGAATCTAAAATCAGGATTCGACTTTGCTCCTGCCTGAAGGTGGGTGCTTTACGTCTCGATAAGCGGATCAAATTTCATGTCAGAAACCGGTACATTCTCTCTCGATCGAGCTCAATCTATGCTCCCTCGCCTCAGAGAGCAACTCTCACAGGCTAATGACGAACTAGACTCAATCAGCATCAGGGTTGCCGCTGCCAGCGAAGAATGTGAGGCTTGCCAGGAGGCTCTGGTGGCGGTCAAGACCAGGTCCGGCGACGTTACCGACCTGGCGCCCCTGAGAGACGTTAGAGCGCGTTATGAAGCATCGATCGACAGGCTTACTTCGGCAAAACGACAGTATCTCGAGTGTCTCGAGCGCTGGATGATCGAAATCACTGACTCAGGAGTGATTCTAAGAGACATTCGCTCCGGACTCCTGGATTTTCCGGCCCGCAAAGGCAAAGTCGACTATTACCTGTGCTGGCGCCTGGGCGAAAGGGATATCGACTTCTGGCACCTCGAAAATGATGGATTTCAGGGCCGTCGCCCGTTAGCAGTACTTGACGAGTATTTCTAAATCGGACCAATAAGTCATTAATATCCGACGGGAGGCAATGCCGGACAATTAGCATAGCTCCTTCGGGCTGCTCAATTTCAGTGTTCCCTCTGAATGTTCCGTGGCATATATAACTATGCTTTGAGAAATTTCGATGATGTCTACCGACGAGAAGCCGGAAAAGCGCGAAAATGAAGCAAGTGAGCCCGCTGGCGGCAGTGAGAAAAAATCGTCGCGCCGGATCACCTTTCGTCTTTTTGGCGCCGACAAGTCCGGAGACGGCGTCGTTGTCGGTCAGGGAAGCAACACCACCGAGAAGGGTCTCAGCGAGTCAAAGCGCGGACAGGAAGCCAATTCTTCACAGCGGCCCCGTAAATTGATTTCCATTGAAGAGTTGAAAGAGCTGGCTAAAAGCTCTCACACAGAGGCACGTTTTGCTCAGGACTTGCTTGCTAATGTCGGCCGTTGGCAAAACATGCCTTTCGGACCCGACAGAGATGCATATGGCAGAAAACAGCAGATAGCGGCTATGGGAATGTTCGGTCGAGCGATTGAAGAACTCGAGTCGGCAGAAACTATTTCCCCGACTGCAATTGATGTGCCGTCTTCTGTCGTTGATGTTCAGACCAATGCCGCCCCTCATGTAAATCCGAATATAGTCGAAACCAAAGCTGTATTTTTGGAAACCGCAGATTTGCGCGCACTTAGAGAAGAAGATCTGGCACTGGGCAAAAGAGGTGGTCCGGCCGAACAGTTTCTAGGCTTACTCGATAATTTTCGCAAGATTTTGAAGCCGGGCAAAGAAAAGGACGCAGCAGTCAGGCGTGTCAAGCGTATGGCTATTTCACTTCTGTCCGGACGACTGCA
>JADZFV010000133.1 GCA_020854255.1 Candidatus Melainabacteria bacterium
ACTAGATCCTAAGTCTAGCGCGTCTGCCATTCCGCCACTCGCCCATGTGAGTGAATCACCGCCTTAGGGGTGGGACAGTCCTGACAGCATATCACAGGAAACCGCGGCAATTCGACTCTTGGCTACTGGTGTTTCTCCCAACCGCCACCGCTATTCGGGCTTTTATCTTGCCAAATCGGGACCATCATTGCGACGGCAAACTACCAGGTGATACAACGCTTTTCCGCATGGCTCGTCTGCAAAGTTTTCTATTAGATGTCGGTTAAGCTCGAGTGCTTTATCGGGCACCAAATTTAGTGTCAGGTATTGTCCTAGCCAAATTGCAATGCTCGTATGCGCCTTTACTGTTCCTTTGAAGCCGTACCTGTCCATCTCACCTAATACCCAGTCGCTATCAGGCAATGCCCATTGCACGTGCTCTTTGATCAAAGGGTTGTTGGTGAGTTTCAAAACTAGTGCTTGAGCATCTTTTGAATCCTGGCAAGGATAATTTAAAATGACGTATTCTCTCGCGACTCGTGCGAACTCAGCCAGAGCTTTCACTCTGTTTTTTGGATCGATGTGCTCCAAAACATCGATGGCGGCGACTGCATCATAAGACCCATCAGCAGCTGGAATCTCCAAAACAGATCCTCCTGTGGTCGCTGGATCAATAAGATCAATCTCCACACCAAGCTCTCTGTCCACGCCGAGTTCTCTTTCAGCCCCAGGATTTGTCTCTAAGTCTGTAAGAAACAATCCGAGCGCGCCATCGAATCCACCCGCGTCTAGAATAGTTTTGGCCCCTGACGCTATTACAGCTTTAGCCGCCGCATTCAGTCGTACGAATCTGTCCCACGACAAGTCCGTTTTTGCATCATGATTGCTGACCACGACCTTGCAAATACCCTTAGTGTTCGCAATCAGCTGCACGCCGTCGACAATCTTGATCGGAATTGATGTATTCATGGGGAAATTTTTGCTCTGACAATTGGCCGGATATGGAAAATTTATAATACCATCTAATGCATAGTGTCTGCGTTGTAGCGCGCTTGATTCGCGTTTCCACGTGCTCGATTAGCGCACGCTCGAGCCAGTCCGGCGTAGTTACGCGCTTGCGAATCGCCGTTGTAGGCAGCTGATTCAGCACGCTGAGCCGCGTAATTCGCATTGTTCGCTGCGTAATAGGCTGTGTTGGCGTCGTCTTTTCTGTGCCACTGATCTGTGTTGTGATTGCGAGCACGTTCCGCCGCATAACGAGCTTTCCTCTCTTCATTTACAGCGGTCTGGTAGTTGGTGTATGCAGTGCTGGTCGCTGTTGTCGAGGCGCCGCTTGGCCCAGAGGCATAACCGCCTCCCGTTGATTGAGGAGACCCTCCTTCCAGGAAGATGCGCAGCATCTCTCGCTTTGTTATTGAAGGCATTAAGCCGCCCTGTTGAGCTGGATATCCGCCCTGCTGCATCTGGTATCCGCCCTGCTTACCTTGATACATTCCCTGCTCTTGTTGTTGATACATCGCCTGCTGTTGTGCCATTGCCATGATTGCTGGTGAGGCTTTCGACCACATAGTATTCACGTTGCGCGCCAACCGTTGTGCAGCAGCCGTGCTGTTTGAGGTGCTGTATGTCCTGTGGGCGGGCTGGCTAAAACTCGAGAATCCAGAGTTGAATGAATTGTATGTTTGGGTTCCACCCATCGGCGCGTTGTAATTTCCTTGGTTGCTGTAAGAACGAAAGCCGCCGTAATTTTGTGCTTCGCAGCGCGTCGACATCAAGACGGCGATCAGCAGGAAAATCGTTGTAGCGTACCAGTTGCTGCAGCGCATCATCTTTTCGCTCTGTGAACGGTGATTGCTTCTGTATCGGCAACAGTTGCGCCTTCTAAGCTGCGGTGTATTGATTGCCAGACAAATTCGTCGGGCGCTTTCACCGTAAAAACATTGCTAGCCATTGTGTTGCTGCCGTCTGCGCCTACCCCTGCAACATCGACTGTCCATTTGCTTTCGTTGACACTCTCGCTCCATGTGCCACTTCCAAAGCCACCGTTGCTGTCGAAGTGCCATGAGATAATCGCTTTGTGCTGCGGATCCCAACCTATCACTTGAGTATCAACTTGCGCCGGCGCACCAGTCTTGCTGATCGTGCACTTTGAAGTGATGAACTTTTTACTCGGGGCCCATTCGACGATCATATGCGCGGAAGCATCCGGCTTTTCTGCAGACCACTCGCCGATCAACCAATTTAGAACTTGCAGTCTATTTTCTGCTTGCGCTGCTTGCATGTTTGTCTCTGTCATCTGATTGATCTGCCAGGCATTGTTTTTCCTCGCCAACACCATGGAGAAGCGTGAAGCCGGCAAATCTTGATTCTCATGCTTGCGGCTTACTTCCCCAACCACAAGAGCGACATTGTCCGCAGGGAAGCTTATATTCTGCGGATGTATGCCGATTGCCGACACTGAAGTTTGCTTGAATAGTTGTTCAAAACGCTCGCGCAATGCTGCCCGCCCGCGGGTTTCCTCCCCGGACTGATCGATAAAGCTTATGTCGTCTGCAAACAACAAATCCGCATCTGCAGCTTTTTTGGATGAAATCGCCGCTTCTAATTTGATCAGAACACTGCGCACCGAATCGTCTTTGTCCGTGAGCGGCGAAGTTTCTGTGAATTTCGATTTGCTTAAAACCTTCGATTTCTCTTTTGCTTCTGCGGACTGAGCGCTATGCATCGCTAGAGCGAGCGTGAAAGTGAGAAAAACCAGCCCGGCTTTCCGGTTATTGCGCATGTAAGTCCCCTCGTGAAAGACATGAATGTATCACACAGCAGGGAGGGGGCTCCTGGCTGGGCTGTGAATGCCACCGGTTGGGTGTATTGTCAAGGGGGTGAAAGGGGTTCTGGTCCAGGAATGAAGGATATCGTTCTATCTCTGGAAGCAGCGTCAACCTTCTTTCGGGTTTCAAATAAGCGCTTACTTTTATCGCCCTTGCAATTTAGCTATTGACTCGCGCATTTCGGCTGCTGATTGCCAGCGTTGCCGCATCAGCAATGTTGAGTCATATTCGCAAATTACGGTGTTGGCAAGAAAATACCGCTGGCACTTTGCGCATTTTTTGACCTGGTCGCCCCCGCTTTGAGGAAGCCGGGTCGCACCTCATTGGCACTGGGCGGCCGCTGGGCAGGCACTTGAACTGCCTTCTTGCCGGCTCGTCGAAAGAATTTGAACTTTTAACCTTGCCCCTGGTTAACCCTCATATGCCCATTTATGGTGTTTGGGGCCGAATTGCAGAAAGTTTTTGCACAGCAAATCCGATATTTGCGCACAGGCGATCAGACCGCGGCTGATTCTCTGGCGTGCGCGTGCGCGTGCGATGCAGTTGCAGTTGGTGCGCTTCTGATATGGCGTGCGCGACGTTTGCTCTTGAACATGGCGCGCAGTTCGCCCCAGTCCATGACCAAGGTTCCGCCCGTCGATTCATGCTGCTTTTCCCAATCCATGATGAGCTCGAGGCAGGCGTGGTCTACGTAGTCGAGTTCGTCCATGCAGACGTGCAGTTCGCAGTTTGACGGCACCGAATCGAGAGCGTCGGCGAGCACAGGCAAGCTGAGGAAAGTTGCCGCACCACGCAAGTGCAAGATGCATTTGTTTTCGAGGCGATCGATGGAGACTTTCAGGCGCGACATAGTGTAGACGAGTTTGAAGATAGAGAGAACAACACCCAATGCTACGCCGACGAGCAAGTCGGTGCTGACGATTGCGATTGTGGTGATGGCATAAATGCCGACCAATCTTGGTCCGAAATTCCAGAGTTTGCAAATGGCTTTGATGTCGATCAGTTTTAGTCCCGTATACAGAAGCAGTGCGGCCAGAGTCGCGATCGGCACCATTCTCAAAAGACCGGGGATTGCCACGGCAGCCAATAGCAGCCAAAAACCATGAAAAATCGCGGAGCGACGAGTCTTGGCGCCGCTCATTACGTTGACGCTGCTGCGAGCAATGACGCCGGTCATCGGCAGCGCGCCGGCGAAGCCACAAATCATGTTGCCGATTCCCTGCGCGATCAATTCCTGGTCGTATTTGGTTCTCGCTCCGCGATGCAGTTTGTCGACAGCTGCTGCGCTCAGCAGGGTTTCGGCGCTGGCTATGATCGCCAGAACTACAGAGAACCGCGCAATTGCCCACGGGTCCATTTGCGTGACACTTGCAAAATCTAAGAATCTCACACCACTGAAAATGTTTTCCGGCAGGGGAATATATTTCACCGGCAAATGCAAAACGCAGCTTGTGATTGTCGCAGTGACAACCGCCACCAGGGCTGCCGGAATTGTTGCAAATTTTCCTTTGGCGAATTTCTTCCACACCATCAACACAATGATGGTAAGAACGCCAATATTTACGGACTCAAATGCGGTGGTGGTTGGGTTGAATACATTGGCAATGAGCTCCGGAAAGTGCTTGATGTTTTCGAGTGCATGCGCTTTCGGTTGCATACTGCCGATCACGTAGATTTGGCTGAGAACCAGAGTGACGCCTATGCCGGACATCATTCCGTTGATAACTGCCGGTGATACCGCCCTGAAAATCTGAGCGATTTTGGCAAAACCCATACATAGTTGTATAAGCCCGGCAGTGACGAGAATAACCGCCAGTCCGGACAGTCCGTGATTGCTGACGATTTCATATACAAGTACGGTCAGACCGGCTGCCGGTCCGCAAATTTGCAACGGACTTCCTGAGATAAAACCGATGATGCACCCGCCAATAATGCCGGTGAGAATTCCTTTTTCGACAGGAACTCCCGATGCGATAGCGATACCCAGGCAGAGCGGCAGCGCCATCAGAAAGACAACCAGCGATGCAAGAAGATCTTTGGTGAATGTCTCTCGATCCGTCACTTGTGGGTTCCATCGAAACATGGTGGACCTCCCTGTGGTGGCGATACTGGCGCGATGCCTGGACTCGGCGAAAAATCTAGAAGAAGCGAGATTTACTCTTGCAAAAATGCCGCATCTAAGCAGAGGGCTTGCGACCTCAATTCAGCGAAACACTTTGCCGATAGGATGCCTGTGCAAGGTCGGCCGCTTTCGCGACTCGCTGATCTGGTGTTGCTCGGCCATCCGCAGATGGAGGTCCGGGCGGGACACTAGCCGTACCTGTCAGCCAATTTGATCGGCTGCTTGGGCGGGCGTTTTTGTTACTTAAAGACCTTACCTCAAAAAGTCTTTCTTTGCAAGCAAAATTTCTTGAAGTATTGGTTGAAAGCTTTGACGATAGGTTGGGCAAAGCTACTATCAATACTTGTGCAAATTGCCTGTAAGGTTTGCGTGCCAATACCTTCGGCCCTGCGATGCGAATTGCTCGAAATTTCTTCAGTGGCAGTCGCAAACAGCATTGTGAGCGCCAAGTTGAAAGCGCCTGCGCAGCGTTTGAGATTGTATTCCATTGAATTGGCGAACACAAAACGAATTTTGAATTTAAACAGCTCTGCACCAAATGCGGTGCCCAGTTTAATTGCGTAGCGATAGTTGCCACCACTGCCAGAAAGCGTTTCGTTCTGGTTTGTGCGCGGATGGTCTGCCAGCGGCCGGATTTAGTCTGGTTTGTGGTTCGAAGGCCATGTTTTAGAAGGGCAACGGCAGGGAGGAATTCATCGTACCGTTGCCCTTGGCAGCCCGATGGAACTTAACGGAGGATTCACTATTGGCGAATTGGTTCTGGGCCGCTTCCGGGACTTTTAACAAAACAAAAAGAGCACCTCGAAAGGTGCTCTTCGAAAATGGTGGGTCATCCGGGATTCGAACCTGGAACCAATTGCTTAAGAGGCAACTGCTCTGCCGTTGAGCTAATGACCCGCAGGCGATGGGGAAAAAATGCGCGCTCGGTTGGATTCGAACCAACGACAACCCGCTTAGAAGGCGGGGGCTCTATCCACTGAGCTACGAGCGCCCGAGTCCGCATCGCGTGAGAGACATTAGGTTACCAGATATACCTGCGGTCTCGGCGGCTGCGCAGGTTCATTATAACCCAGGTCCTTAAACTCTCGAAACATGAAGCCGGAAACCACGGCTGTGGTTGGGTTTGGATTCGAGAGGCTGTCCAGACGACGGGCCATACCGGAAAGATGTTCCTCCCCCCCCTATATTTCGGTCACCCGGAGCCCCCAATAGTTAAGCCCTCTTCTATACTGTATACGGAGACTGAGCTCGCCATTTTGAGGCGCAGTCACCGGAGTGGGGACGACAAGCGAAAAAATCGGATCTTGACTTCGAGAGGGCGCAGGTCTGAGTACCAAAATTGAAGCCAGGCAATTTGCCGGGTCGGTTGGGGTGATCATCGACCGGACGTCTTCTTTCGAAGAGGTTTTGGCCACTTGCTGGCTTGTGGATCAAGACAAGGTCGCCACCACCGCGCATTCCATCATTCTTTTCACCGAACATCTGGAAGCGCTGAAAATTCGCTTTCCCTCGTCTGGCGATGAGCGGGGCGTCTCCAGGGCGCTTTTCCATCCGCGCTTCAGCCGTTCGTCCACGACGCAAATGGCTACCCAAGCCATGACTGAGTATCTTCCTCAGGTCTCACTGCAGAAGAATAACGCTGTTGTCCTGATCACACGCCCGACATTGCCGGATCTCAGCATCGACACGATTGCCAAACTTATTCAGAAAAACAGCGTGCCTCAAGCATCTATCGACCAGGGCATGGGCGGTTCGCTAGCAGAACTCGACCTGGCCATGGTTCTCCAGACCATCACAAACGCACGCAAAGAGGGCATTCTCGTCATCACCGACGAACGCAATCGCACGATTGCGCGCATCTTCTGCCAGGATGGAAAGGTTCTTCACGCGCAGTACGGTGGGCTCAACAACGAGTATGCGCTGTATCAAATTTTTGAGGCAAAACTGGACGGCAATTTCCACTTTCACTCAGCCAAGCAGCCTAACTGGCTTTCGGCCCGCCCAATTCATCGGCCGGTCGATATGCTGCTCATCGAATCACACAGGCGCTATGATGAATTGCCGAAATTGCAGGCGCAAGTGGGCGGTCCGTCGGCGCTCTGGCTCAGGGTCGCGCCCGATCTCAATAAGACCAATCTTACAGGCGATTCTCTCGAGCGCGCCAAAATGCTCTGGCCAGTTCTCGATGGCATCACCCCCGCCAATCAGCTCTGGCGTGTGGCCGGACTGGATGATTTCGCCGTTTTCCAGACGCTTGTCGAATTGCGGCAGGGTATGCAGATTCACGATCAGCAGCCGGCCAGAGTCTCATACAATCGTAAAGCGGTGCCGATTCCTGTCGCAGTTCAAATCCAGCTCAAACCTTACGATGAAATCGAAAGCCTTACTGTCGACCCTCTCGAAGGCAAACCGTTCGTGCGCAGAGGCAGTCTTTTGGGCAGTCTTCGCGAGGCCGATCCGAATCACCTCGTCCACAATCTCGTCCTGCCGCCGGAATCAGCCGGTTGCCCGATGTTCAAAGACGGGCACGTGATTGGCATGCACTGCGGTTCGCTGCCTCCCGAGCCCGAAACAAGTGACGGCACGCGGCTTCAGCAAATGCTCTGGGTGGACGTGATCATGCAGTGCCTGATCCAGGGCGGCGAGGCTCCCCTGGCTCGCAAGCTCAGCCAGAGCGCCATCGATATTCCCAAGCCAGCTCCCGGCGCCCCTGTGATAAAGGCGGGCTGTATGGAAGTCGCTCGTGTAAACTGCTCTAAGTGCGGCGCGTCGCACCTGGAGTCCTCGAGGTTTTGCAAAACCTGCGGTCAGAAATTGATTTCGGATATCGACTACAAGCCCAGGAAGGCGGCTTTCGTGAACAGCACACTCACCATGGTCTTACTCTTTTTGGCGATCAGCGCCGGTACCGTAACCATTTTGGCGAGGGCTCCGCAGCCGATTATCATTCCGGTTGAGTACGTGATGAAACCGGAAATTCCATGGGTGGCGCTAGAGGGCAAGTTCAACGACCCGAGAAAGGGCAAGATTAAGGTTTTCCAGACCTACAAACCGGGCGAAGTCCTGAGCAATGGACAGAATTTTTACATGAAAGTAAGTGTGGACGAGCCGTCCTACGTGTATGTTTTTCACCAGTCCTCGTCGGGCGAAGACATCAACACGCTTTTCCCGCCTTCTCAAGAAGACCTGGCCCGGGAGAAAGCGGCGATGGAAGGCAAGTCTCAGCCTCAAGCCAAAGACGCTCCGGCAAAGCCGGCGCCGGCTGCTCCGGCGCGCAAGCATCCCACCGAATTCCTTCTGCAGCCGGGCGATTTCTTCACCTGCCCGGCCGGTCTGGAGACTAATTTCTCCAATGGGGACGTAAAACAAGAGTTAAATCAGATGCGGGAGTGCTATGGACTGGCCGGCGCGCCCGGCGCAGAAACAATGCTCGTCCTTTCCAGCCATTACCCTATCTCTTTTTATGGAGACCAGGAAGCCGTAAACGCTTTCTTCAAGAAGGCTTCCGGAATTATGAGCCAGTACGAAATGGATTCTGGAATACAAATTGATTCGGACCTCCTAAAACCTGGGATGCTGTCCGTAGAGAAAAGAAGTTCAGGTGCATCAGTGACTCAGGTCAACCAGCGCAAATCGGTATTTTTGACCCGTCTTGCAGTCCGACATCGATGAGCCGGTTGTGCAAGAATGAGAATATATGGAGGATTAGTAATGAATTTCCGTAAAACCATTCCTGTGGCGCTATGTGCCCTGATAACGGCGGCCATGCCGGCGTTTTCGGCGGGGACTGCTGACACCAGCGAACCGAGTTCGAAAGACTTGTTCCGCACGCAGTTGAACAACCAGAAAGAAGAGAAAAATACTGGCGTTCAATATTGGATCGAGTTGAAGCGAGGCGCCCAACACCTGAAGGTTAGCAATAAGTACCCTTTTAAAACAGGCGACCAGGTGCGATTCCACGTCGTACCTAATATAGATGGATACGCCTATGTCCTCTTGAAGAGCGGCAGCCGTGGAGAACGCGCTGTGCTGTTCCCGAATGAGCGAGCGCATGAGAACAATCATGTTGCTCACGGTCGCGACGTCATGATTCCAGGCGACGGCACTTATCTACAGTTTGATGAGAATCCGGGCACCGAGCAGCTTTCGCTGGTGATCTCGCGCGCGCCGATCAATGCGACTGCTTATCTCGAGTCGACTGGCGCTCCCGTCATGATCGCTTCTGCTGAGGGCGGCAGCAAGGACTTGATTCCGACCAAGGTATATGTCTCCTATGGCGTGCCGCACGGCAGACCGATCGGCGAAAAGAATGAGCTGAGTATTGCAGCTAACGTACCTGACAGGAAGCCGTTCCAGCCAGTGGCAAATCCGACCGAGGTGAATGCCGGAGCCAAGAAAGCGCACTTAAAGAAGGTCGCCGTGAAGAAGCACGCTGCCGAGAAAGTCGAGCGAACCGGCGACAATGACAAAGTGGAGATCAAGCGTGTGCGCATCTCCAGCCAGCCGGCACGCAGCGCTCAACGCATTGCTTCAATCCCGCCCAGAGCTGGAGTGATTCAAGGCCATGTGCAAGTTGATACTGATGGCGATCCTTCAGTGACAACGGTCGTGTTCCAGGGTACCGGAGCATTGCAAGTGGATGTTGCTCTCGACCACAACTAGGGCGATCTCGCAACAACATGAGAATAGAATCTGCAGGGGCGGTGCTTGCGCTTCCCCTGCTTTTTTTTGTCCGGACTTGACGAGGTTTGGGCTTGTGTCGATTTGAGCAGACCAGTCCCTGGCACAAACCTTGATTAAATCAAGGTTCTGGGCGAATTTTTTTTGCCGTCTATCGATGTATGCACCGCTGTTGTCAGGTGGACGAGGGCTACTTGCGTGAACGTTTCAAGCTTCGGCGATCGGCTCACAGCCCCAGTTTTGTCTGCTGGAGGCAGACTAGACAGGTTTCATTAAACTGAATAAACTTTATCCTTAACCAGTCCTTAAACCGCTCGCCATGATGATGTCACTCATCTTTGCTGGAAGTAAGTTTCAAGACAGTTGGAGTCTTCACGAGAATAATGATCTGGGTTTTATCACTCGCTTTAACGCTCTCTTTGGTCCTTTGCGTGTTGTGCGTTTTGTGCCCTGAACTTCTCGCGCCAATTCTGGTTGATCACTGGAAGAAGTATTTCACGTATTGGCGTAACTAAGAATTCGATCAGAAGCGGCTTTTGGTCGCTGAAAGAACAATCGTAAGAACGAGCATGAACCAACGGTTTTGTTCTATTCGTCCATTGCCTTTTGACTGCATTACAGAATAATAAGCACAGCATTGGCGCTTTTCACTTCTTCTTAACCGCTGCGATGCTTATAATCATTAGCATTGTCAAGGAGATTTGCGAAATGCCCGGTACTGCTTGTGGACTATTCATAATCGACTTCATCGCCAGACCCTTCGCGAAGATCTACGAGAAGATGCCTGAAGTCATGTTCTTGGCTCTACTCTTGCTTTACGGTCCGATTATCTACATGGTGTTGAAGTCGTCATTTTTCAATAAGGAATACCAACAGCGCTGAGCGCTTTTGAAGGTCGCAGCCAGGGCGGCAATACGCGCGCCACCGCTTTACTCGCGCTCGACGCCGATGAACTTGACTGCAAGCTTGTCGCTGTGCAGGTCTACGAGCCCCAGATATTGCTCGATGAAATTCTTTACCTGCCCGGCGGGCACTTCACCTTCCATGACGTAAGTGCCCGAACTGAGCCGTTTTCCTTCGAAGTCGAAAGTTGCGTAGCTCACCTTTGGATTCTTGACCGGAACGCTGTTGTAGTTTAAAACGCGCATCCAGGCGACCGGACAATTGATCACCCAGAGCCCGGAGATGTGCCAGTCGACCAGTTCCATATAAACATTCTTCGACAACTCAGCATCGGTGCCCATTTCGCTGCCACAGCTGGACAAGAGCATCCCCGAGCCCACCATGCACGCCAGCGCCAGCGCGGAAGACAGCACAAAAGGAAGTCTCCTGGAGAGCTTTTTGATTGCTTTGGTAGTTCCGAAGTACATGACGCTTAATGGGGCGGGTCGAAAGACGATACCTGATTTAGTACACCACGCCGAAGAAACCCATGTTTGCGCCGATACCCAGGAAAACCATAATGGCAAAAATTACAAATAGACCTATGAATGCTGGTTCGCCGTCGGCTAACATAGTCACACCTGGAAAAGAACACGTCTGCCACTGTATTGTATGCAAAAAAACGCAGGTAGCAAGCGGGATTAGCGTATTTCCCCCATTCTTGTCTAAATCTTTATTTCAGTGGCACACAAACCGGCGGAAAGGCGATCAATCGTGGAAAAAAACGAAACTTTGTTAACAAAACCGGCAGCAAGTCATTTGGACAAAAACCTGGTCTCAAGCGAGTTTCCATTCTCTCCAAAAGACCCGATGTACTTGAACACAGGCAGTTGCGGGCGCAAACCTGCTTCTGTGATAGCCGCTCTGGAAGATGGTTGGCGCCGCCTCAACCAAAATCCGACGCTGACGACGTTTTTCGAAACAGAGTTGAAAGAAGAGGCGCGCAGGATGGCGGCTGAGATGTTTGCCGTCGAGCGCGATTTGCTGATGCTTACTGAAAGCACGACTGAAGGTTTGCAATTGATGATGCAAGCCTGCCTGCTCAAAGAGGGCGACGAGCTTGTCACCACCGATCACGAGCACGGCTGCCTCAACACCATCGCTCGCTTCTTAGAGGAAACGCGCGGCATCGTCGTGCGCAAGCAC
This sequence comes from Candidatus Melainabacteria bacterium, assembly GCA_020854255.1. Taxonomy (GTDB): domain Bacteria; phylum Cyanobacteriota; class Vampirovibrionia; order Obscuribacterales; family Obscuribacteraceae; genus QKMZ01. The sequence continues at coordinate 11,698 of JADZFV010000133.1, forward strand.
AAGGTGCGGCCGGAATTGGGCAGCCATCACCATTGCCAGGGTATCGCCAGCTTGGTTTCAGCAAAGACGAAACTCGTGGCAGTGAGCGAAATTGATTGTTTTACAGGCTGGAGACCAAATCTCGATTCACTTGTCGCTGAAATGCATCTGGAAGGATTGCCGCTTCTCGTGGACGGCGCGCACAGTCCCGGACAGGGTCCGGTTGATATTTCGCGTTTCGACACCTGGGTTTCGTCTGCGCACAAGTGGCTTGGTTCGCCCAATGGCATCGGTTTTGCTTATTTCGACCGCAAGATTGTCGAGCCTCTCGCACCTGTCTGGGTTGGGCATAAGTACTTCGAAACCCGCGCCGCTAACCCATCTGCAGTGTATGCATTCGAATGCCGCGGCACTGAAGACATGGTGAAATTCATGGGACTGTCAGCCGCGCTCAAGCTTCAAAAGCAGCTCGGTGAGCGGCAAATCGCAGAAAGACAAAAAGAGCTGATGCGTTTTGCCCGCCAGCGTCTTGCCGAAACATTAAAGCCTAATTTCTTGCTGCCCGCGCCGGAAGACATGCCGGATGACGAATTGACGGGGCTTTTGGCATTCGACATCGAGCCGTCCCGATTGCTGGTCGACGACCTCGTCCAGGCGCTGTGGCATGGCGATAAAATCTGGATTCAACCCGATTACTTGCTGCCCACACCCGGTCACGGCGTGCGCATCTCCTGCCACTACTCACTTGCAGAAGACGACATCGAACGCTTCGTCCAGGCGCTGTCGAAGTTCGTAAAAAAGTAGGGGCAATGCCTTTCGTCGCCCGGCCCAGCCGGTAATATTGAACAGAAACAGGGCGACACTGTGCGTTTCCCAAAAACAAACCGGGCGACGGGTGTCGTCGCCAATACGGTAAAAATATGACCGAATTCAAGCCGCACCCGCTACTGACAAACCCGCACCTGATGACGATGGTGCCCACTTTTATGCCGCGCCCGCGCGAGCCAAAAGATCAGCCCCGGGCCGACAAGTGTGTAATCGAGGTGGCAAGCGGGTCTTCTGTTCTCACGTACGTTCATCTTCAGCCCAATCACAAAAGTCGCCCGACCCTAATGATTATCCACGGATTGGAAGGTTCAAGCGAATCTTCACAGGTGCTGGGTCTCGGACGCAAAGCAATGGGCAAGCAGATGAATGTAGTGCGCATGAACATGCGCAATTGCGGTGGCACTCTTCACCTCAGCAACACTCTCTATAACGGTGGACTGAGCGCCGACGTCATCTCGGTCGCTCGTCACATTCAAAAAGCGTTCGAGCTCAAAGATATATATGTCGCCGGTTTTTCGCTGGGCGGCAACATCGCTCTTAAAGCAGCAGGAGAGCTCGGTGAGGACGCCATAGGGCTCTTCGCGGGCATCTGTGCCATCTCACCTTCAATCGATCTCCATGCCAGCGTAGAATCCCTTGCCAGGGGTATCAACAAGATATACGAAATACACTTCCTTCGTGGTCTCACCAGCAAGATTCGCCAGAAGAGCGTGCTTTTCCCGGAAAGGTTCGACGTCGAAAAACTCAGATTGGTAAAAACTATCAAAGATTTTGACGACATTTTCACCGCTCCGGATGGCGGCTATGGCGATGCTGACAACTACTACGCGCAAGCCAGCGCCATCAATCTCATCCCCAACATTCGCGTCCCTACTCTCATTATTTCGTCAAAGGACGACCCGATCGTCCCCTTCGAATCGTTTCTTTCGGACAAATTAAAGACACCATTTGTAACGCTTTTAGCGCCCGATTGGGGCGGTCACAGCGGCTTTGTCCACGCCCGCAGCGAGGCGACCGGACGCGATGTCAGCGACAAATTCTGGGCGGAGCACCGGGTTGTGGCGTTTTGTCTCTGTAAAAATAGTGAAGGTGCGTAATGCACAAAATCTGCTACCATCCCACGTGTAGCCCGTGTATCCGTTCGATGCAAAGTGAAATTCGAAAGTCCACACTGACGAAGCTCCAGACCAAATGGCAAGTAACGGCTTAGAGACTTACTAGTTTGATTCCATACCAAGCGTGGAAGAAATCAAGAGATATACCGGGGCAAAAGTGACAGGGAATCTGATTGGAGGATTAACCGTGAAGAATTTGAAAGCCTTTGCGCTCTCAGCAGTCATGGCAGCTGGTCTCGTAACACCGGCTCTGGCATCTGATGATGGCGTAGAAAAAGTCGTTGACGGCTCGCTCATCGTCACCCGCATGGGCGGACTGGGCGCTGGCATGGTTATCGGCTGCCCGGTAGCTGTGACCCGGCAGGTCGTCAAGTCCTACAAGGATTTGACCGAGAAATGCGCTGACAAAGTCGGCGGACACGAATTTGGACCTTCCTGCGCGCT
>JADZFV010000134.1 GCA_020854255.1 Candidatus Melainabacteria bacterium
GATCTCGGTGCCGCTTTGAAAGAGGATGCAAAACGGCTGGCTGAAAGAAACTCCATGAATCTCAACTGGCTTAAGACTGCGACACCTAGGATCATCTCCTGTGATGTCGGCACTCTTAAAGACTCCGATTCGAATGTGTTGATGCAGGAAGGATTCGAAGAGTTGAAGGTTCAAGATCTGGAAAAAAACTATATTAACAGGACCAGCAAATTGTACAAAGGCAATATAGATGCGCGTCTCCCATCACCAGATGATGATCTGCACTTTCGTTTTTCCGCCCTTCCTGCACCTGTTAAAGGCACCATATCCGGTGCGCGCTTATTGTCGGATGAGAAATTCGAACCACAATCCCAAATCGACCTGCAAACCCCAAAAATAAGCTTTGGAGGAAAAATTCCCTGTGCCGTGCGTCTTAGACTCAGTACCCAGGTAACGGCAAGCGGAAAAGGGGAATTGTCTGGTAATGTGGCAAATAGTAGTGTAGCCCTCACGGATGGGGGCAGCCCCGCCCCCGATGAGGAGCCTTGATCGATGGCTAAAAGCGAGCAGATTTCGAAAGTGGACGACCTGTATGCCCAGGGGAAATACCAGGAAGCTGCCTCAGAGTGCTCCCGGATGCTCGATGGCTTGAAGGATGGCTCCGGCGAGCAGGCGCTTACCTTGCTCAAGCTCGGTAAATTGCATGACAAATTGCACAACCTTGAAAAGGCCATCGATTGCCTGAGAAAGTCTCTGAAGATTTCCTGCAAAGTTTTTGGCGAAAACAATGAAAAAACAGCCGAAGCCATGTCGGCACTTGCCCTGGCGCTTGCCGCTCATGGCGAAACGAACGAAGCTGAATCCCTGGTAGAGGATGCCACAAGGATTCGCTGCAACGCGTGCGGAGTGGACAGCCCGGAAGCTGCCGATGCGTATGACGACATGGGGCTCGTGCATTTGAGTTGCGGTCACCCACAGGAAGCAGAAAAAAGTCTGGTTAAATCAATGGGCATCAGACGCCGTTCGCCAGGAAAGATGCATAAAGACTATGCAATTTCGCTCAGGCACACTGCCATTCTCAGGCAAAAAGAAGGCAAAGCTTCGCTGTCGGAACCGCTGCTCAATCAATCTGTCGACATTTTGCAGCGCCAGCTAGGTAAGGACCATCCCGAAGTCGGTGCCTCGCTTGACCTTCTGGCGGAACAGCAATTCGATAGAAAAAGACCGATCGAAGCAGAAAAAAATTGGCTGCGTGTCAGAGACATCCTTGCGCCGGCTCTGCCTGAAGAACATCCTCAACGCATTTCGGTTCTCAATCGCCTGGCAGCATGCGCTCTAATTTTGCGAAGTGCAGACGAAGCCGCCCAACTCTACACTCAAGCTTTGGAAATTTGTGACAGAGCCTACGATGAAGACACTATATTCAAGTTGGATTCCGTGCTGGGTCTCGGTTTGACTTACTTGAGAGATTATCAGTTTGCTCTGGCAGAACCGCATGTAAAACGTGGACTGCGCATGATCGAAGGTTTGAGCGCAAAAGAAATGCGCCTGGAAAACCTATTGATCGACAAACTCTTGACGATTTACATTTTCCAGGGCAAATTCGCAGATGCATTATTGCTTTTACCTAACTCACTGAGAGCCAAGCACACTGCCGAATTCCACGACACGATGGACAGCATATATCAGCTCGCCAATGTGATCAGAAAGGCAATCGGAAAAGAGCCTCTAAAACACTAGGTGTAACTCGTTCGCCTTTAGGTTAGAAGCGAATCTTGCGAATAGCCATATTGGTTGCGCGTGCTGCTCCGATGCTGATACCGCGATTTATGTTGCGATTCAAGGCTTTGTTCACAGATCTGTTTATCGTTTTTGGAACACCGGTCAGCACGTTGGGACTGTGCGATTTGGTCCGGAAAAATGATTGATTGACTCCGCCGCCTGGCGCCGCAGCGCCAGGTGTCGGTCGCTTCGGCATGATATTCATGAGTACTTCCATAAGGCCGCCGGCTCCACCCATTCCACCGAGTGCGCCGCCCAATCCACCCAGGCCTCCCATACCGCCCATTGGGTTACCACCCATACCGTTCAGGCCGCCGTTCATTCCTCCATTCAAAGGACCGCCCATGCCACCACCCATCGGGTTGTTCAGTCCGCCGCCATTCATGTCACCTATGCCACCGCCATTATTGACTGTACGGTCGCGCTCAACACCACCCTGAAGTTGGGTACTTGTATTGTTGCCGCCCATATTTTGTTCTTGCTGCAAGACATCGCCCAGAGTCGCGTTTGAACCACCGCCTGAGCCGCTGGTTTGCCAGCCGGACAAGCCCTGTGACCCGCCGCTTGTGCCGGAACCGCCGCCGCTTGTGCCCGTTTGCCAGCCGGACAAGCCCTGCGACCCGCCGCTTGTGCTGGATCCGCCGCCGCTCGTGCCCGTTTGCCAGCCGGATAAGCCCTGCGACCCGCCGCTTATGCCGGAACCGCCGTCGCTTGTGCCCGTTTGCCAGCCGGACAAGCCCTGTCCTTTGGAGGAGAAATCGCTGGAGAAATCATCAGTTCTTAGTGGAGGCGCCGATGACGCTTTGCTGGACGTGTTCGTTTTTTTTGCCGGAGCCTTGCCTGCTGAAAGATAACTTCCAGGCGGAGTCGAAGACCAATTGGGGTCAGGCGCTGACGGACTGGTCGAAGACTGCCAGTCGGATAAACCTTGTTGAGCAAAGACCGGAGAAGCAATAAACACTCCGCAGGAAATCGCGGCAAGAATTCGGCTGCTCGACGCAGACCTATCCCTAAACCTGATCATTTATCTTCTCCACTAGTAAGTAGTTCGTATCTAATACCTAAATGCACAACTTGTCAAGATTTCCGACTGTAGCTATTATCGGCACTTTGCCGACGGTTTGAGTGAAATTCATTCAAAAGCGAAACATGCGCATCCCTTGATTGAGGATGTTATTCATCATGCTTCCGCCACCCATTGTCCCCATTGGAGCCCCAAGCAAACCCGGCGAACCCATCATCGGATAGCCCATGGGTGCGGCGCCGTAGGGCATTCCATATCCACCGCCATAAGGCATTCCATATCCGCCACCATAAGGCATTCCATAGCCACCCATACCCATGCCGCCAGGAGCCATCATCGAGTTTTTCACTATATTGAGCAGACCGGTACCTACTTTTTCAGCTGTGGATGGTGCTTGAACATTTTTGGCAGGATTTTGCTGAAAGGTTTCATTCAGCTCATCCATGCTTGGATAGCCTTCGTTGGGAGGGGGGGTAGGAACTTGATTTTCCACAGGCGGGGGTGCATAGGATTGAGTCGCCTGTCCCTGCAAGTTAGGTTGCTGATTTTGATAATTCCAATTTTGCCCTTGCTGCTGTTGATACTGCGGCGCCGCTCCATATTGAAGAGGAGCACTTGTAGGGAGCGGACCGTAATTAGCTGGTGGTGCACCTCCTGAGTAATTCGGTTGTTGACCGTACATGCCCTGTGGAGGCTGCTGCTGTATTGCCTGCAAGGGAGAGCCTTGCCACTGCTGTGGCGGCATCGTGCCTTGATACAGAGGATACTGATTGGGAGCGCTTCCGGCAGGACCCATTCCCTGACCTTGAGGTGGTGCCCATTGACCGTTTACAGCTGCTTGCCCGCTCCTTTGACCGGGAGCACCTGAAGCTCCTGCAGCTCCTGGTGGTAAGCCGGTTTGAGGAGGTTGCCCCTGCCACTGCAAGGGTGGGGTGCTCTGGTATTGCTGCTGGTATTGCTGATATGGAGCCTGCGGCGGTGCGTTTTGCTGAGCAATGAATAGCTTACTATCAGGCTGAGCAAACCCAGGCGACGCATAAAAACCTAAGCAGAAAAAAGCGGAAAGAAGAGTCAAATCGACTCCTCGCTTCCGTTCTATCTTTTGCACTTCACTGGATGGTTTCATGATCCATCCTTTCAAAAAATGAGTTGTACTACTTACTGAAGCTGATATTGCTAGTTCTGACAGGTTTTTTCGAAGAAGCAATCATCACTTTGAGCTGAGCCATAGCTGCGCTGTCTTGACCTTCTTTGTCGGCTTTGCATTCGATGTCCGGCTTAACGCCAACTTTGTTGATGTCTGAGCCATCCGGAGTGAGGTAGCGGGAGACCGTTATGTGAATTGCTGCGCCACCGGGAAGGCGGTTGATTTCTTGCACGAGGCCTTTGCCGTAGGTGCGAGTGCCGACAATTTTTGCCCTGGTGTTGTCTTTCAGCGCACCAGCCAGAATTTCCGAGGCGCTGGCGCTTTCTTCATCAACCAGCACAACGATTGGTTGACGTGTTAAAGGGTCGCCTGAGGCCACATCTGCGTGACGTCCGTGGCGGCTGATAGTGCTGACGATAGTTCCTTTTTCAAGGAGCATGTCGGCAATTTCGAGGGCGTTGGAAAGTAATCCGCCCGGATTGTCTCTGAGGTCAACTATCAATCCGTCACAGCTGGAAAGTTTTGCCAGTGCGGCGCGAAACTCTTTGGAAGCATCGTTGGAAATAAATGTAGAGAGGGTGATTTGCCCGATCTTGCCGCCTTCCAGGAGCTTGGTGGAAACTGCGTGGATGGCAATTTCTTGCCTTACTATTGTGAACCTCTTGGTGTCGTCTGAACGCTTAACGCTGATGTTTACCGGGGTGCCGGCCTTGCCGCGGATTTTTTCTGCGGCTTGCTCGGGGGTGATGCCAACTGCGTTCGAGCCGTCGATTTCAACGATTTCGTCTTTTGCTCTCATGCCTGCCGTCTCAGCCGGTCCGCCTTCTATCGTGCGGGTGACGATCAGGTGTTGTTCTTTCTGCTGCAGGTTGACGCCGATACCGACTATGCGGGCGTCGATGGCGTCATTCTCATCCTGAAACGCGCGTGGATCGAGGAAGCGGGTGTATGGGTCGTTGAGCGTTTCGAGCATCGACTTGATGTAACGGAACGCATCGGCATTGGTGTGGATTTGCCCGTCGTATTTGTGTTCGAGCTCACCCCAGTTCTTGCCTGCCATGTTGGCGTCGAAGTAATTGTCTCTCACGAGCTGCCAGGCGCGGTGGTAAATTTCTACCGGCTGCGACCTGTGACCCGAAGCAGGTTGGTACAGCATCGAAACAACGAAAAATGCAGACAAAAACAAAGCGCTTAAGCGCTTAACGTGTTTCATAGGGAACCACACCAGGCGAAAATTGTATGAAAAGACCACCGCTCAGTGGAGCGGTTTGTCGACCCCGTGCAAATTTGGGGTCCGTAAAGGTCTTATGCCACGATCAAGCTAGTTTCAACACTTTTTTCAAAAAAACATCTCTTTACAACACATTCAGCGCTTAATCGCCTCAGGTGAGCGTGCCACGGCGCTCAAGCCATATTCCTCCCAGCGGGTAGACACCTTCTTCTTGATATCTTCGCGCATTTCCAAAGGCTTCGGCCAATCTCTCTCGAATCCCTCTGCGCGCCATTTGCGCGTGGCATCAATACCGACTTTGCTGCCATAGCCCAGAAGAGGGCAGGCATGGTCGAGAATATCGAGCGGACCTTCTACAAACATCATGTCTCTTTTCGGGTCGGTATTACCAAAAACATGCAGAGCAACCTGAGAAAGGTTCTGGACGTCGACGTCTTTATCGAGAATTATGGCGAACTTAGTGAACATCAGCTGACCCAGTCCCCACAAAGCGCTCATTACCTTTCGGGCATGCCCGGGAAAACGCTTGTCGATAGCCAGAATTACACAGTTGTGGAAAACACCCTCCCACGGAAGATTCATATCCACTATTTCCGGAACCAGCATTTGCACCATAGGCAAGAATATACGCTCTGTAGCTTTGCCTAGATAGCAGTCTTCTTGAGGTGGTATGCCTACTATGGTCGTTTGGTAGATAGGGTTCTTCCTGTGTGTGACAGCCGTCACATGCATAACTGGAAACAAGCCGGCCAAACTATAAAAGCCTGTGTGATCCCCGAATGGACCCTCTTCTTTTAGCTCCGACTGGTCCACATATCCTTCTATTACAATCTCCGCGTTAGAAGGTACTTCCAGATCTATGGTTTTGCATTTGGTTAAACGAACAGGGCTCTGTCTCAAGAACCCCGCAAATAAAAGCTCATCTATATCAGGCGGCAGAGGGGCAGTGGCCGCATAAGTCACAGCCGGGTCGGAGCCGAGCACAATCGCCACTTCCAGTCGCTTTTTCACGTTATCAACTTCCTTCGTCTGGAAGAATGTTCCGTAATTAGGCGGCTCTGTCCCGCGTGAGCCATCCGTCCATTCGCCTTTGGCGTCGCGACGGGACTCCTCAAAGTGCTTTGCACCATCATGATGCTTGTGCCAGTGCATTCCGGTCAGGTCATTTCCGTATTTTTGTAAACGATAGACGCCCAGGTTTCGAATTCCTGTTTTCGGATCGCGGGTTATGACCACACCCAGGGTGACAAATGCCCCGGCATCTTCCGGCCAGCATTTGATAATCGGCAGTTTGTCCAGCATCGGCTCTGCAGGATCGGTGATCACAACTTCCTGACAGGGCGCAGGCTGACTGGAAAGTTTGGGCGGAAATTTGGCCACATCCATAAGAGTGGGCAGCAGAGCCAGTTTTTCCATGAAGCTCTCCGGCACCTTCGGTTTGATTAAGTGACGGATACGCTCGGCAATGTCGTCGAGACTTTCTGTTTCAAGTGCCAGACAGATACGCTTCATCGAGCCGAAGGCATTGATCAAAACCGGAATGTCGTAGCCTTTCACGTTTGTGAAAAGCAATGCCTTATTGGAACCGTCGAGGGACTTGCTCACACGATCTGTGATTTCGGCGATTTCCAAATCAGTCGAAACAGGCGCGTCGACTCTTATCAGCTCGCCGTGCCGGTCCAGCTCCTCTATGAAAGCTCTCAGGTCGTTGTATCCCATGAATTAATCTGCCTCTTTTACGCCCTTTGCGGCGGGAAAAACGTTATTTTAGCTACAAAAACCACAGGGGCCGGAGAAAAGAGGATAAATATGAACCGGGCTGGCATTTATTAATCGAGCTCGGCCTTCAAATCGAACAGCGATAAGATAAGGGCTGGATATCCATAAGGCCCACAAAACCTAGCGAATTCCGCTCATCAGTCTGCGCACTGTCGGCGTCAAAATCCAGAGAATGGCTGCGGCCAGGAATAAGAAGCCGCCCATGGACCCAAACATTTTGATCAATGTGGTGGTGCTGTTTTCATCGAAAAACCCTGCCAGGTAGCCGGCCAGGAAATTTCCACAAGCCGTAGCCAGCATCCAGACACCCATTGTGCTTGAGGCAAAGCGGGGCGGAGCAAGTTTTGTCACTGTCGATAATCCCACAGGACTGAGACACATTTCTCCCAGCACTTGAAGCAAATACGAAATGCACAGCCATAAGGGGCTGACTCTACCATTTGCAGCCAGTATCGATGCGGGCACCATTATCGCGATCCCCGCTGCCAAAAGGGCCAGACCAATTGCGAATTTGGCCGGGCTGGAAGGCTGGTGGCGCCCCATCTTCACCCACAGTACAGAAAACGTGGGCGCCAGAATAATGCAATAAACGGCAGGCAATGTTTGAAACCAACTGGAAGGAAACTTCCATCCGGCCATCGAACAATCGGTCAATTTGTCGGCAAAGAGATTTAGACTTGAGCCGTCTTGCTCGTATACGGCCCAGAACAATGCGGCAAAACAAAACAAAATGGCAATGGCGCCCAATCTGTTCCACTCTTGCGTGGTCAGGGGCAACTTTTCCACCGCCTGCTGCGGCGCCGCATCAGACGTTTTAAGGTCAGTGCCGGAAAGAGATTTCACCGGTTTGGCACCTTTGCTTCCCAGTCGTTTGTATTGGAACAAGAAATGCGCAAGACCGATGAGCATTCCTACTCCGGCGGCGGCAAATCCAAAATGCCAGCTGTCGGAGGCCTTGAATCCGTATCCGACAATAAAATTTTTGAACTGATCGCTCTGTGCAAGATAGCCGCATACAAGCGGCGACAGTGCGGCGCCGATATTGATGCCCATGTAGAAAATTGAAAAGCCGCCGTCTCTGCGGTCGTCATCGGCGCTGTAAAGAGTTCCCAATAATGTACTGATATTTGGCTTGAGCAACCCGGTGCCGAGAATAATCAGTAGCAGCCCGCCGTAAAAAGCGTAAATGGAATGAATGGCCAGGGTGAAATGACCGAGGGCGATGATGCTGCCGCCGATCAGAATGCACATTTTTGCGCCGAGAAATTTATCGGCAATCAAGCCGCCCGGGATCGAGGTGACATAGACGCTCGAGGTGTACACACCATATATAGTGGCAGCGGTTCTGGTATCCAGTGCCATGCCACCGTCCGCAATCGTTGCCACCATATACAGCATCAAAATTGCGCGCATGCCGTAATAGCTGAATCGTTCCCACAATTCGGTAAAAAACAAGGTGGTCAGTCCATTTGGATGCCCCCACAATCCGGCTGAATCAGACAGACTATCAGCATTGTTGGCTGGCAATGATTCTTCAGAAACGAGTGTCGACATTATCAGCTCAAATTGTGCGGACCAAAGTGGGAAGGTAATAGCTCCCTCAGATTGACAACCTCGATATGTCCTGAAGAGTCCTCTATGACAACATCCAGATTGATGCCGAATTCAGCCAGCATTTGCCTGCTTGTGCCGCATGGATACTCTGAAGGATGAATGGCGATTGCCTGGAAGCGGCGGACTCCTTCACTGATTGCAGCCGTCAAAGCCGCAGTCTCTGCGCATACGGCGGCTCCATAGGAGGCGCATTCCATCTTGGCGCCTTTGAAAATCTTGCCGTCAGCCGACAACAAAGCCGCTCCCTGAGCCGTTTTTGAGTAGGGAGCATAGGCTGACTCAGCCGCTTTTTTAGCGCAGTCGACAAGCGCTCTATATTCAGCCAGGCGCTCCAAACTGATGGCTCCCTGAATTACCAAAACAGCAAGAAACATACCATAACTGGACCTGCGGTTGATCTTGCCGATAAATTTGATTGGCTAGGCAGGCGAAACTTCAGTGTAAGGCGCAAGACGCAATTCCAGATTGATCAACCACATAAGCAGTTCGCGAGCTCTTTCAACGCCGAAGCTCGGCAAAAGGTCGGTCTCCTCAGGTTGCCAGTCGGCAACCGCTGGAAAAGCCGGCTCGGCATCCATAATCGGCTCAGACTCGAGTTGCACTTCGGGCGACGTCTTTACAGGCTGACTTCCGCCGGGGGGGGCTGCCTGGATGTACGACGAGTAAGTAGATGTCGGTACAAATATCTCGCTCACGCAGAAAACTCCGGGGTAATTGGAAATGTGGGGGTCAGGACCCTCACAGATAAGAGCCTAATACTTGGAAACGGCGAGGCCTATGCTGGAAACGCCACCTTGGAAAGTTTGAATGTTCTTGACAACCCGTAATTTCAGACAGAAATCGGCTGAGACCTGATGAAATCTAGGATATTGCGCCAGGCCTTACCGCGATGAGAAAGTGTATTTTTCTCTTCATTTGTAATCATTGCTGAGGTTTCGACTCTGCCATCCAGCTGAAAAATCGGATCGTAGCCGAAGCCGTTCTCGCCTCTGCAATCGTATCCGATACTGCCACGCCAACGATCCTCGGTTGTTTTGAGAATACTGCCGTCAGGAAGGCAGAGAGCCATCGCACAAACGAAGGCAGCCTGTCGTTTGCCGGCAGGAACCGAGACCATCTCCTCGAGAATCTTGAGCCGCCTGTCGGCGTCACTGCCCTCACAATAACGGGCGGAGAGAATACCAGGACGCCCGTCTAAAGCTTCTATTACGAGCCCAGAATCATCAGCCACCGCCGGCAAACCGGTAGCTTTAGCGGCGGCCCTCGCCTTGATCAGCGCATTTTCCATGAACGTAAGTCCGGTTTCTTCAGGATCGAGCTCCTCAGGAATGGGCAAAAGTTCAATACCGTGGGCTGCGGCCATCTGGGAAAATTCGCGAATCTTTCCTTGGTTATGAGTGGCAAGCACTAGCTTCATTCCGCTTTCTTCTGGCGTTTCCGTGAGCCTTTGGAATCATCGCCGCGATTTTTTGCCGAAGTGAGCGGCATCACATTGCTCGTTTTTGCAGCCGCCGAGGTTGAGCCGGAGCCGGCGGCACCTCCGTTATGTCCGCGGCGCCTGTGATCTTTTCTCTGTACGCGCAAGACATCGCTTATCTGGCTTATGGCCTGAGCCACACGCGTAAGTTGATCGATGTCGAGCACTTCCATAATCAAATTGATGGTGGCAGTCTTTTTCTCTTTTTGCGTTTCCACTTTGAGATCGCGCAAATTGACTTCGAAATTGGAGACTTTCTTCAGAATGTCGTGAGCGATGCCGATCCGATCGAGGCATTCGACCGTCAGTGCCGCCGGATATGTAGTGTGTCTTTCAGGCGACCAGTCAACAGCCATGCAACGTTCTGCATCAACCTTTTGGAGATTGCCACAATCGGATTTGTGCACGGCGATGCCACTGCCTCTGGTGACAATACCGATGATCTCTTCGCCCGGAACCGGCTGGCAGCACTTGGCCAGATGATGCAGAAGCCCGCCCAGGCTGCCGATCGAACTCTGTTTTTTCGGTTGTCCGGTAATCGAAATTTTATCGAGAGACTTGTCGTTGGGGTCCTTCTCACGCATGCGATTGACGACTTGCGTGACAGATAGATCTCCATAACCGACCGCGGCCAAAATATCGTCAGGCTCGGTGATATTGAGCTTTTTGCCTACTTCCTGGACTTTGTCGGACTTGAGGAATTCATCTAAAACTCCTTTACCAAGTTCTTCTTCCAACATTTGACGGCCTTGCTGGATATGTTCTTCGCGGTGGTGCTTTTTGAACCACTGCCGGATACGACTCTTGGCACTGTGCGTCTTGGCAAAATTGAGCCAATCCATCGTGGGATGAGCGTTTTTGCTGGTGATGATCTCGACGATATCGCCGTTTTTCATGCCTGTGTTCAATGGAACAATGCGATCGTTGATGCGAGCGCCGATGCATTTGTGTCCCACATCAGTGTGCACTCGGTAAGCAAAATCGATGGGGGTGGCGCCTTTCGGCAAGTCATAGACATCGCCGCGCGGGCTGAATACAAAAACTTCATCGGCGAAGAGATCCATCTTCACCGTATCCATGTATTCCTGCGCATCGGCCAGATCTTGTTGCCAGTCGACCAGCTGCCTGAGCCAGGCCAGCTTTTGATCGTCATGGCTGTCGGCGACAACAGAGTCTCCGGCTTCCTTGTAAGCCCAGTGCGCCGCGATTCCATATTCAGCAACATGGTGCATCCGGCGGGTGCGAATTTGAATTTCTACCGGTTTGCCTTTTGGTCCAACTACCGCCGTGTGCAAGGACTGGTAATTGTTGGGCTTGGGCATAGCGATATAGTCTTTGAAGCGCCCCGGAATCGGTTTGAACAGGGCGTGCACAAGCCCCATCACTTCATAGCATTTTTGCGTGTCCGGATCGGCATTCAGTTCGCAATAATTCTTGTCCATATTGCTGTCGATGATTACCCTGATGGCCAGTACATCGTAGAGTTCTTCAAATGTCTTTTGCTGCTTCTTCATCTTTTTCCAGATGCCGAAGAAGTGCTTGGGACGCCCGACAATCTCAGCATCAATGCTGCGGTTTTCCAGCTCACTGCGCATTTTTTCCACTACTTGCTCAATCAAGTAGTCTCTTTCCGAATGGGTGTCGGCGACCAGGCGCTCGATGTCGGAGAATTCCTCCGGATGCAAATACTTGAGACCAAGGTCCTCCAGCTCCCACTTCATACGTCCCAAACCAAAGCGATTTGCCAGAGGTGCATAGATTTCCAGCGTTTCTTTCGCAATCTCACACTGCTTGCGAGGCAGCATGTACTCCATGGTGCGCATGTTGTGCAAACGGTCGGCCAGTTTGACCAAGACAACGCGAACGTCTTCGGCGATAGCGACAATCAGTTTGCGGAAATTTTCGGCCTGCCGTTCTTCTTTGGAGCTAAAACTGAATTTGCCGAGCTTGGTGACCCCTTCTACAATTTTGAGAACCGGCTTGCCGAATTTCTCTTCCATTTCCTTGGGCTTGACGTCACAGTCTTCCAGAACATCGTGCAACAGTCCCGCCGCAATGGTCTGATAGTCGCAATTGAGCTCGGCAAGCAAACAAGCCACTTCAACCGGGTGGACAATATAAGGCTCTTCCGACTTGCGCACCTGACCGTCGTGACTCTTGAAAGCAAACTCATATGCCTTGCGGACATAGTCGAGCTCTTCCTGAGGCCGAGCTTGACGACTGAGAATTTCAAAGAGTCTCGCCTCGATGGGCTGGGGCATCAAAAGGTTCCTATGAGGAAAATGCGCCTCCGGCTTGGCGGCGTTAATGAAGATTATACAATTGACGAAACGCTTATCCCAAAGGTAGTGACGAACTATTTCTTTGAATTGCCTGTGCCCCAAACCGTCTAGAATCGCGAGCTTTTGCAGAATTTCTGGCTGGCGCGGCTTTTCGGGAAACGACAGGCTGAAATTTCTACCGATATCGGTAGAAATTTCCAGACGAAGCTCCGGGCAAAAGCCCAAAAATTGGCACTTTCCAGCTACGGACAGGAGCAGCCCGGGGGACCCTGGACTTACACAGGCACTTACCGACCGACTCAACCAGTTACCTGTCGAATGAAAACCTTCTTTACCCGCCCGGGAACTTTGCAACCGCCAGGGCGTCACTTTGCTAATGCAGCGAAGCCAGGGGCATGGCCGCTAGCGGTTAGCTGTTGCATCGTCTCAAGTCATAGGTATCTTTTATGCGCGATCCCTTCCGTGGGATGCGGGGCACCGCTATTGGTGCCGCCGTGTTCACCCTCCTTTTCGCTTCGAATCTAACTGTTCCAGCATTTGCAGAAGCTTTGAGTACAAAGTCAGCACTCATGTCGACTCCGTTAAATGGAGTGATCCACGCCGAACAGGCAATTGGGAAAAAGGATTTTGTAGTCAGCAAGACACTGGTGCACGCGACACCGGAGAAAGTGTTTGAAGTGGTCACTGATTACCTTAATGCAGTGAGATACTTCACCAATTTGACTGGCTGCCAGGTTCTCAGTGAAAACAACGGCGTCAAACACGTCAGATTCAGCGCCAAGGCGACCGGGATTATGAAACTCGATTATGTTCTAGCCATCGATGAAAGCAAGCCGTTACGCGTCGAATGGACTCGCATTAAAGGATCGTTCAAGGCTAATGAAGGTTATTGGGACCTGACTCCCATAGACGGCGGAAAATCGACACTGGTAACCTATGCAAAACACGTCGATCCGGGCTTCTTTGCACCCAAGATGTTTGTGCACAAGACGCTCAGGGATACAGCTGAGAACATATTTCGCGATTTGAAGCGACATGTGGAGTCCCCGCGCATAGCCGTAGACTCGCACTCGAAAAAGATCGTCAAGTAGTTTTACGCCGCAGAAGAGCGCCGGGCTTAAGAAAATCGACCCGGCGCCTTTCCTCTAGAGAGCCCAATTTTCTCTATTGGCTCGCTCTTTAATTGCTTCCGCCTTCAGCCATTCGACATCACTCAATTCACCCGCAAAAAGCTCAACTGAAAAAGTTTCTTCAAAACCTCTTTTGAAGGCCGGTATCAGTTCTGATGCTGAAACAACGATGCCTGTAATTTCAAACAAATTAGCATGCCGACTGCCTTCCGGTGCCCTTGAGGCGGTGGTGGAATCTTTGCCGGTGAGCAATTCGCCCATCAGGTTTTGGTCCTGGCACAGAAGAATCGATCCGTGCTGCAATAATGCATCGTGCCTGCGTAATTGAGCGCTGCCGACAATCTTTTTGCCCTGGTAATGAAGGTCGGCTGTAGTTGTGGCTGTAAAACAATCGTGTATCTGTCTTGCCGCCGTCTGCCCCTCACCGATTTCCACATTGACCGACAGATGCCTAAACCCGGCTATTAGAGCCTGGCAAATTTTTTTATACGACTCTATGACGCCCAGACCCAGCAATTTTCCGGAATCAACATTCGAACCGACAAAGGAATAAGTCAATTCGTCCAGATGCAGCACTGCCCTTCCGCCGGTCGGCCGTCTTACGACGTCGAAGCCCAGAGCGACTATCTTTTGCCGTGCTTTGTCCGGCAGTTTTTGCCCGTAGCCGATCGATACTGCCGGCGGTGCCCAGCCATAGAATCTCAAAGTGGGCGGAACAACACCCTCGATGTGCGCATCTAAAATTGCTTCGTCCACCGCCATATTAGTGGCACCGTCAAAGCTTTGGAAATCTATGAGACGCCACGTATCTTTCATGGTCTTCCATCAACAAGCAAAATCAGGCGACACTGGCCTTGACGATTTGCTCCATGGCGACAGGCGAGTCGCTGAAGCTGAAGGCTTCGTTCAGAAGCGGCAAAGCCGCATCATACTCACCTTCCGAATCCGCGTGCACGGTGGCCAGAGATGAGCCGCCTCTGACTGCAGAGCCTACTTTGCCTGTTAGAACCACGCCCACGGCAAGATTGATTGGATCGTTTTTCCTGGTGCGTCCGGCGCCTAAGATTTTGCAAGCTTCGGCGACTTTTCTTCCGTCGATGTGCTTGATCCACTTTTGACCGGTGCCGGGCAGCAAGAGATCGAACTCATGTTTGGCCTGCGGCATCAAATCAGGGTTTTCGATTACGTCCGGGTTGCCGCCCTGAGCGACAATTAGTTTGCGAAAGTGCGCCAGAGCCGCTCCGCTTTCCATAAGCCGAACGAGTTTTAGGCGAGCCGCTTCTTCATCTTTGGCCAGACCCGCCTTAACAAGGGCAAGCGATCCAAGAGCAAGCGTCAGTTCATGCAGGTCTCCAGGTCCTTTGCCCTGAAGCGCTTCCACCGCCTCAATAACTTCCAGCGTGTGGCCGACAGCCATACCGAGCGGCTGCTCCATATTGGTTACGACTGCAGTGATATGCCTTCCGATGCGCTTGCCGACCTCAACCATTATGCGAGCCAGATTTTGAGCCTTCTCTTCTGTGTCCATGAAAGCTCCGCGTCCGCACTTAACGTCAAGAATAATCAAATTGGTGCCGGCGGCGGCCTTCTTAGAAACAATGGAGGCGGCAATCAGTGGCACTGATTCGACTGTTCCTGTCACATCGCGCAACGCGTATATTTTTCCGTCGGCCGGCGCCAGTTCTTGAGTCTGACCGGCAATCGCCATGCCTATATCTTTCACTTGCTTGATGAAGTGATCGATCGAGATGTCGGTCTTGAATCCGGGAATTGCTTCCAACTTGTCTATCGTTCCACCAGTATGACCGAGCCCGCGCCCGGAAAGTTTGGCCATGGGCAGTCCGGCAGCCGCCATCAAGGGCACGAAGACTAAAGTGGTCTTGTCTCCCACTCCGCCAGTCGAATGTTTGTCGGCCACAAGCGGTCCAATCGACGAAAGATCAAGAACTTCGCCTGACTTGCACATACCGTCGGTGAGATAGGCAGTCTCATCAAGGGTCATGCCCTGCCAGCAAACTGCCATCAGCCAGGACGCCAGTTGATAGTCCGGTATGGACCCCGTCATGATGCCGTCCAAGACAAAGTCGATCTCTTGTTTTGAGTGTTCTTTTCCTGACCGCTTCGCCAGGATTACATCGACCATTCTCACTGGGTTCTCTCCCTTTCAAAAGACGAATTTGAATTGTAGCGGGAACCTGAGTCCTTTCTTTGCCTTGTAAAATTTGTCCGTCAAGAATTCCAAGGAAAAAATTTTGCCTCCCCTCTTGACGACCCGCAGATCTTCTGCATAATGGTCATAGGGACCCTGGCCCATGAAAAACACTAATTACTCACGGCCGGGTCCCATCTTTGTTTTCTCTCGTCTTTCATTTGCATGACTGGCGAGCTTTTTGTTTTTTAGGAGTTCAACCTTAGACGGTAAGCCGGTATGTATAGCTTTGCTTTTGCTATGCTTTTGACCGCGTCCAGGGAGAGCATTTCTTGCCGTTACTACCTCAGGTCGAAACAATAACTGGAGTCAAGGAGCTTCGCCCGCGGCTCGGCCAGATCAACTTCGTCAATTGCTTGCCGGTGCATTTACCTTTGACATCCGGCCATGTGGATCTCAATGCCGACATAACCGAAGACACTCCTGCCAACCTCAATTCCGGTTACTCAACAGGCATTCTCGATCTGGGTGCGATGAGTTCTTTCTACTACCTCTCAAACGAGAAAGACCTGATCCTGTTGCCCGGACTCTCTATTTCAACCAAAGCAAAGGTGGGATCGGTTTTGTTTTTCTGCAAAAATCCGCTCGAAGACGGATGCCGCATCGTTGTGCCGACAGCATCGGCTACTTCGGTAGCTTTGCTTCGTCTTTACTTGGCCAACGTGCATGCCGTCAAAGCTAAAATCATTTCCAGTGCAAGACCAGACCTGGCCGGCGGCGATATTGACGCCGCCCTTGTGATCGGCGATCGGGCCTTGACTGTGGATGCCCTCTGGAGTGAAGAAGCGGATCGCATCGACTTGGGAGAGTGGTGGTCGACAAACTTCAATACGCCCATGGTTTTCGGGGTATGGGCCGCGCGCAAGGATTGGTTCGCCGCCAATACAGATGCTTTCGAGTGCCTGGGCGGTCACTTGAGAGCTGCTCGCGACCTGGGTTTAAGGTCGCTCTTCGCCCAGGTTCTTGACCAGGCGCAAGAGCGCACATCATTGAGCCGCAAGCGTTTAGAGCGATATTTCCTGGAAGAGCTCGACTACTCTCTTACAAAAGAGCACCTCAAAGGGCTTTCGCTTTTCCGCAATAAACTCAAAGAACATTCAATCCTTGCCTGATTGGATCTGCAAAATCCCATCTAAATGGGCTCCCTCAGGGTCCAAAAACTTCTCTTGCCAACCGCCTGGATTCGCAAATAATGGGCGATTCAGATGGCTTAACTATTGTTATACTTATTTAGGTCGGTAAGTCCGGAGATCATAAGATCGAAAGACAGGCTCCGGACCGAAGCCAGAAATGTTCTTTTGAATCACGCGGACTTCCCAAAGCATGACGGAATCGCCTTACCAAAAAGCGCCGCAGGGCCAGCAAAACGCGCAAGCGCTCGTATTACAGGGGCGCTACGAAATCATCGATCAGCTCGGACAGGGTGGCATGGGTACAGTTTACCTGGCCCGCGATCACCGGCTGCACGGTCGCACATACGTTATCAAAAAGCTGAGGGATGATTTCTTCCGCGACGAAGACCGAGAAAAAGCGATGGCCTTTTTCATGCGAGAGATTGAGGTGCTTTGCGATCTCAAACATCCCAATATCGTCGACATCAAAGATCACTTTCCAGAAGGCAATGACTACTTCATCCTCATGGAGTACGTGGAGGGCAAAAACCTTCACGAGATGCTGCACGAGCGCGGCGAGCCGTTTGCAGAAGAACAGGTTCTGGAATGGTCGGTGCAAATTTGCAAGGTGCTCAACTACTTGCACACTCACGATCCGCCAGTTATTTACAGAGATTTAAAACCAAGCAACGTCATGATCGACACCTTGGGTAGGGTCAAGCTGGTCGACTTTGGAATCGCTAGACAATACAGAGACGACTCCGACAATACCCACGTAGTCTCGGCTGGCTATTCGCCACCTGAGCAGTACTGGGGAGCGGCAGAACCTAGATCTGACGTCTATGCGCTGGGAGCGACGATGTCTTTCTTACTGACCGGACAAGAGCCCCTGGCCTTGCAAACGTCGTCACCTCGAAAACATGTCGAGACTCTTTCCGAACACGTTGACTATATCGTGCAAAGAGCGACCGCTCAGGATCCATGGCTGCGTTTTCAAAACGCGCTGGAGATGCTGGAAGAACTGGAATATCAACCGGAAGTCAAACGTGGTCTGCCGCAAGGCAACTGGCTCTGGGGCGGTATCATCGGAGTCTCGGTTATCTCTTTGGCATTGGCCATTCTGTATGTCGGCTGGCACAGCGCCTTTAACGCCAAGCAAGATGGTCAGGCAATCGCCAACAAAAACGAAAAACGCGTCGGCACATTGGAAAAGGAACTCAAAGACGTTGCCGATCGAGAGCAGAAGGTCAAACAGCAGCTGGAGATATTGCGCAGGCACATGGAAGACGAAGGCAAAAAGAAGTCGCAGGAAGTAGCCCCAAGAGTAGCGGACTCACAACCTGAGTCAGGCACACCTGGCGTGTCTCCAATGCCCTTGCCGCAAGTCAGTCCGCTGCCGCCTGAGGACACGATGAAAGCGAAAGGACCTGAAATTATATTCCAGGAAGACTCAGAAGCACAACTGACGGACCCTGAAGGATTGGCACCGCTGGAGGAAGATTCGCACAAATCGCCTTTCGGATTTCCCATATTCAAGTCGACTGAAAACCGTTAACTACACAAACTCCACAGGTCCCAGATTCCAGAATGCCGCTCTTACACCCCTTCCAAAAGGTAAGAGAACACCTTTGGCAGAGTGCTCTTTTCGGAGCTACAGCCGGCTGCTTGAGCCTGGTTGCAGCGGCGGTGGTAAACGGAATCTCCCTGACTATCACTCATCAAAAACTCTCTTTTCTCGCCAACGGAATGGTGGGGATCTTCTGGGGACTCTTTGTGGGCGTACCGATGGGCGCGATGTGGGGCGCCACCATATTGAACGTCCTCAAATTGACAAGAAACCTGGGCAGAGAATTCTGGCCGCGCATTCTTGTTTATACAGCAGGCGGAGTTGCCGGCCTCCTAATTGCCTACACACCATTGGGCAAGATGATGGCGACGAATTTCAGTGCTTTGAGCTATACAACAGGCATTCTCGATCCGTTCGCGCCTGTCAGTCAGTGGATTCCAATCATGCCTATTACAGGCACTCTGGCCCTGGCGCTCATTGCTCTGTGGAAGAGGAAAGTCGGCCAATATGATTCTCAGTGAATCAAATTGGCGGCAGTCAGTACAATCAAAGCAACACCGAATATGATGCGATAGATAACAAAGACCCACGTGGAATGATTGCTCAGATACTTGAGCAGCCAGGCAATTGCTGCATAACTGACAATTGCTGAAACGACCGTGCCAATTACCAGCGCTGCAATGCTTGATTCCGTGGTGCCATGCTCGAGAAAATGTTTGAGTTCAAAAATTCCGCTCAGTGCCGTAGCCGGAATTCCGAGTAGAAAACTAAATCTGGCAGCGTCTTCGCGCTTCAAATTCGACAGCATCGCAACAGTCAAAGTAGAGCCACTGCGCGAGCAGCCTGGAATCAAAGCCAGAGCCTGTCCCAAGCCAATAATCAGTCCATCCTTGACGCCAATCGAATCAAGGCTGCGTATATGTTTGGCCAGCTTTTCGGCAGCCAGCAAAAGCAGTCCCATCACGATCGATGCCGTTCCGATTAAATAAAGGCTGCGCAGCGGGCCGCCATTTTGTTCCAGGATGTCTTTGAACAACAATCCAATTACGCAAACTGGTATCGTTCCGACAATTATCGCTCCGGCGATTCGAGCTTCCTTGCTCTCCAGATCGCCCTTTCTAAGCGCATTGAACGAACCGGTGGACAGTAAAACTATATCGTTTCGAAAATAAGTAAAAAGTGCCAAAACCGAGCCCAGCTGAATGACGGCGGTAAAATCCACTCCCGGATCGGCCCAGCCAAGCAAGGCCGGTACTGCTCTTATGTGAGCCGTACTGCTTATTGGCAAGAATTCGGTTAGCCCCTGAACGACTCCTAATACGACCGCCTGCAGTGCGTCCATTGATTCAGCTTGGTTCAACATCGGGTGGTGAGATTTCTCCTGTCTTTCTAATGAAAGTGTGGTCTTCTTTCTGTCCGCGCTGCTCTCCTTTCCAACCGAAGAGCTTGCCGGCCATTGATGCGGTTTCTTCTTCAGGCTTGTCGTCCAGACCCAGCAAGGCAAGAAGTTTCATCAAGGTGTCGGACGAATCGTCGTCCATGTAGGTCATCTCGACACCGAGTACTGTCTTATTGGCCAACCAGTCTTTTTTAACCCGGATCACACGGGCGGTAGCTTCGATTTTTCCCGTCTTCGCATCGATGTTGACAATGATGCTTTCTCCGACTTCTACTCTGGCGGGAAGATCGCTTTGAGAAACAAGGGCGATACCGGAACTGGAAATATCCTGCGTTCTCAAATGAAAGCTGTTTTCATCGCCTTCAAGGCGAATAGTTGCATTCACATCAAGTGCGGCTCTTGGTGTTCTGCGCCTCTGCAGAAGCGCTTCCAGTCGGGGAGCGGAACAGACAAGTGCGGTGCGGCCGGAGAATAATTGCGCGCCCAGAACGCTTGTCGCCCACATGCCATTGAAAGAATTTTCGGAAGATTCACTGACGAACCACATCCGTGTGCCCTTGGGTAAAATCTTGTTCGCCTCGCGACTGGTTTTCAATTGCACGAGAATCTTCTCGCCCAGTTTGTCCACGATGGTCGCTCGCCCGAAGCCAACTTCTCCCGGCACCGCCTCGACTTTTACTTTGTATGCTTTACCTTTTTGAAACACGGAAGACTTTTCTGACGCACCTATTCCGTTTGTTCTGGCAAGACTTCAGTCCGACTCAAACGGCACTTTTCAATTATCGTCTCTTTTTACCTGTTTTGTCGCTCTTTCTGGAAGTCAACAACGAGACGGTACACGTCAGACCGCTTTCTTTCAAAGATTTTTGCCGCATCCTGAGCGACATCTGAGGCTCTGTCACCATGCTCCAGCCTGAGCCGAACATATTCCTCATATTCCTTTTCACTTCGATCGCTATCTTCAGTATCGGGGTCTTTATTTCCTTCAATGACCAGGACGAATTCCCCTCTGGCTCCCTTCTGATTGATTTTTTGCGTAATTTCTTCCACCGTACCCCGAAGAAACTCTTCGTGCAATTTGGTCAATTCCCGTGCCAGGCAGGCTTTACGCTGCCCAAACAGGGCTCTCACTTCGGACAAAGTGCGCTCCAGCTTGTGGGGCGAGACGTAAAAAACCAGAGTCCGTTTTTCTTTAACCAAGCCCATCAGCGCATTACGGATATCTTTCGGCTTGTCAGGAAGAAAACCTTCGAAGCAGAAACGATCGCAAGGTAAACCGCTGCCTACCAGAGCCAGCAAGAATGCGCTTGGTCCGGCGATTGGAATGACTGCAAAACCCAGCTCTAAGGCTCTGGCAATCAAGTGTTCTCCAGGATCGGAAATAAGTGGTGTGCCGGCATCCGACAGCAACGCCACGGTCAGATTCTTTTGCTGAGCCTCGCTTAAGACCTGAAGTCGTTCTTTTTCATTGTGTTCGTGACAGCTGACCATCTGTTTTTTCAAATCCAGATGGTTGAGCAGCCGGGCGCTGACACGAGTGTCTTCCACCAAAAGAATGTCGGCTTTTGCAAGCACGTCCTTAACCCGGTCGCTCAGATCGTTCAAATTGCCTATTGGGGTACCAACTATATATAGAGTCCCTGCCAAGAGAATCCTGCTTTCTTTCCGTAAACAGCAAAACATCCACAGTATCCGGGATCCGAGACTTTTTACAGGTTTTCTACAGCTGTAGATAATTTAATTCCCGACCTTAATAACACCAACTTGCATTTCAATATCAATGGTCTCCTCGTTGCCACCTGGACGATTTCGCCATAAATTTGAGTGGTGACGAATTAGACTATAAAGTCATGATGATTGAGCTGCTCACCCTTTCAGGGAATTTTCGACGCGACATTTGATGAAACAGCCAAAAACGCCACAGTCACACAAAAAAGCTCTCATGCAACTGCGTCTTGCAGTAGCTCGCGC
This sequence comes from Candidatus Melainabacteria bacterium, assembly GCA_020854255.1. Taxonomy (GTDB): domain Bacteria; phylum Cyanobacteriota; class Vampirovibrionia; order Obscuribacterales; family Obscuribacteraceae; genus QKMZ01. The sequence goes on from JADZFV010000134.1 coordinate 21,704, forward strand.
AACAGTCCGTTACGCACTAAATACAACGTGTGCTAAGGGCGATATACCTGACGCCGCGGAGCTTTCCGAACTTTGTGATGAATACGCTTTGCGTGCTTTGGCAATCTGGCTCGCCACCACTTGTGGTTCGCATATATGCAGATCGGCTATGCCAAAAACCCACTGGCAAGAAACACCGGCTCTGCTATCTCACATGGTTAGGAATAATGAATATCCTTTTGCTAACTCGATTTCAAAGGAGCTGGAAAGTGAGTTGATCGCAATCGCTCAAGAACAGCTCTTAGCAGGGCTGGCTCCCAATGTAGAGCTTCTGGGAACTCTCTTCGAACAGATCGCCAATCAAAGCCTGGATATATCTTTAGAAGAAGGCGGGAAAGTCGGATTTGATATTCAGGCGAAAGAAAGAAGGCGCATTATCGGGCAATTCTATACGCCACCGCCGGTAGTGAAATACTGCTTTGATATAGCTTTTGGAAGAAACTTAGCTGAATTAATAAATCGCCTTAAACCGGCTAAATCAGCGCCTATATTGGCTGATCATCAACAAGCATCCAGGTCGCATATCTCAAAAACATTCAAAGTGCTGGACCCTTCGGCTGGCACCGGAAATTTCCTTTGCGGCTTTATTCAATATGTAAGAAATACAGACGCATGGCAATCAAGTAATCAAATAGAAAATGCAGAGACGTTATATTCTCTTGCCTGCTACTCTCTGCACGCGCGAGAAATAGACGCACGTGCAGCCTGTCTGGCAAGGCTGGCAGTAACCCTTGCCGTCAAAGATGAAATCGGCTTCCTGTGTGAATCAAACGTGAGCCCTGAAAAGGCCGGTTCAGACTGCGTACATCTATATAAATATCTAGCTCAAAAATTGCAGCAACATTTTGTCGTTTCTGATTCGATTCTTGCTGCAGCCCATTTAGACACTGGCGCCGATAACGAATTCGACCTGGTGATTACCAATCCCCCCTATGTAAGCTTCGGCGCACGCAACCAGAAAGTTCTACTTGAAGGATCTGCCAAATTATTGAAGCGGCGTTATCCGGAGGCGGCAGAATATAAAGTTCGCTATCATTCGATATTTCAAGATATCGCCCTCAGATATACTGCCACCGGAGGCAGTATCGTGCTTCTTGTCCCGGACGGCTTTCTGACCGGCAGTTATTACCGCAAATTGAGAAAGCTTTTGCTTAAAAGCTGCCGGATTCAATCATTGACTGAACTGCCGGCCTCAATAATTCCTGATGCGGTGGTGGGAAGATGGTGCATAGCTCACTACCTGAAAGAAAAGGAAAATGAAGGAGATTATCTCGTTGACCTGGCCACATTTATCGACGAGAAAGGGCAAGCTTTAGGGTCCTTAGAAGGCGGGCCGAATACAGCACAAACATATGCATTGTCGATAAATGAGCTGCGTGATAAGACCAGCGACTCCTTTCGTCTGATTTTCGATAAGCAGGATCACGAGCTTCTGAAGCTCACCGACCGGATGCCCAGATTGAAAAGCCTGCTCTGCGGATATACAGGCATACGTTCTCTGACCGGCAGAAACTCAATCACAGGCAGGCAGCCTATCGATAAATCCTGGCGTAGAGGAATTACATCCGGTGCGCAGGTAAAGCGTTTTATGGTCTTTTGGGCAGGCGACTGGATAAACGTCAACCCGAAATTGCTCTTTAAAGGCGGCTTCAACGAACAAGTAGTCGAGAATCCCAAAATATTGGTCAGGCAAACCGGCGATTCGCTCGTTTGCGCCTTAGATCCAAGCGGGCTCTACCATCTCAACAACGTACACAGTTTTTCCGCCGCCTTAAGCAAGGACCCATCACTTGATTTGCCGAGCCTTTGCGCGATTATGAACTCCAGTCTCTGGCGCCACCTCTACAGGCTGAGAACAAGAGAGACCGGCAGGGCGCTTGCGCAAGTCGACATCGACACAGTGGAAGCAATGCCAATTCTTCAACTCCAGGCAATGAATGAACTATTGTGCCGTGGCGTTTCTTACCTGACAAACCGCATTTCCGAACTGATAGCCTATAAAAGCCTGGACTCCTGCCAAAAGACCGACGATCTGATACTCTTCATCGACAGATCGATCGACCGGCTCATCTACGATGCGTATGATTTGGACCCTTTTATCGTAGCCAGAGTAGAAACTGTGAGCGCAAAAGTGAGAGTAAAGACGAGACTGTCAGCACTTCAACCTCAGGAGACTGAAACAATTAAGAAAAACGCGGACAATTCTGAGGCAAGAAGACTCGTGCACGCATCGATCAAACTGCAATCAATCAATCTGGAAACAGCTAAGACACGGCTACCATCGTCAAAAGAAGTTCAAGATTTTATCGAGGAAATTTCATGCTAAGAGACGCCATAATTTATACCGCAGTCCTGCTCTTTCAGACGGCATGGATGCAAACAGCAATGGCGGAGAATTCCTTTGTGCGCATGAAAAACGCAGCACTGTCAAAAGTAAGTGCAGCACAGCAAAGGATCGCCGCACCGGTTAACACTGCAAAGAAGACGGGACCAGCGACCGAAATCCGAGACAAATGGGGAGTTTTCATCGGTGTCGGTCAATTCGAAGACCCGAGTATCGCTCCTTTAAAGTTTGCCTTCAAAAACACTACTTGTCTTACAGACGTCTTTAAAAATGTCGGCATCGGCAGGTTTGCGCCCGATCACGTGATTGCAATCGCCAATCAAGCGGCACGAAAGGATTCAATAGAGCAAACGCTGACCGATCAGTGGCTCTGTAAAAAGGCCCTGCCTGAAGATCTCGTCGTCATCTACATTTGCACGCGGTTCGTTCGGGGTGAAGCAGGCAGAGGCGTGATGCTCCTCGCCAGTGACACCCGGCTGGAAAACGCGGCACAAGATGGAATTCCTCTCAGTGGGTTGTTGTCCAATGTCAAACGACGCCTGCAATCCAAGCGCGTAATCGCTTTTCTCGATCTTTCTCCTGCGGTCAAGGAAAACGATCCATCCGCCTCAAAAGATGGCGGGCTGAATATCGAAGCCATAGCAAAAAACAGCTGCGTCACCATATTGTCGGCGACAAGAGGAATGCAGCAGTCGCAGAGTTCTTCAGTCGCACCTGTCTCCAGTTTTGCTCAATACATTGTTGAAGGAATGACCTCAGGCATGGGCACTCTGCCCCTTGCTGCCGTAGCTGGATATGTGGTTGAAAGCGTCAATCGAGATGCCGCCAGCGTGCACGGAAAAGAACAGACTCCGCTTTTCGTGGCTGCAAGCGACAGTCCCGGTATCACCGACGTGCCCCTGGGAGTACGCCTGAAAAGCTCGATTGCCGAAAAGTCGGTGCAGATTGGGCATCCGATCGACCAGCTGACTATGCAACGTCCCGATATCATTTCCGGTACACCCGGGCGCCAGAGCAGATCAAGAACTCTGATTGCTGCGAAGCTTCCAGGCAATGACTTAGATATCGCCCAAGCAACAAAGGCTCAACCCGAGACATCAGTGGAAAAGGCGCCGGCCGGCGCAAAACCTCAAGCGGCAGCCAATACTCCGCCTGCAAAAACACCAGCGAAAGCTGCTGCCAAGGAAGCAAGCGACGATGACGACAACGACGACACGCCGCCGCAAAATGTCGACATGGGCCCATATATAAAAGAGATGAAGCGCTTGATTCAATCTAAGTGGACGCCGCCAAAAGGCATGCAAGAAAAACATGTGGTCTCTGTTTTTACGATCCGGCGCAACGGCACAATTGAAGATCCGACCATTGTGGAAAGTTCCGGCACCGAATCGGTCGACGAATCGGCCATGGCGGCCTTGAAAGCGGCCTCGCCTCTGCCTAAGCTGCCAGCCGGCTCGCCTCAATTCATCCAAATTCGCTATAAGTTCGATTGGAACGTCAAGCCCAGCGCCGGCTCGGGCAATCCAAGTGCCTCCCCATAGCTGATTGTCCGCTTTTTTGCACGCACTTCACTTGAAAAACACGAACGATACATGCAGATGTATTATTTCTAGTGAGAAGTTACTGTAACTACGTAATTACCGCATTGACTGCCAGCAATGTACAGGGTAAGTTCGAAAATGAGGTATCAGGTCTTGCTTCGGGGCCGATCTCGAAGCGACCGTTACTAAATTCCGTAAAATAGCGCAAAAGACACCCCATGGCAGTTTGAGGGCAGGAGCTTTTATGAGCAGAGATGTAGGTAGAGAAATACCAAAAGGCGGCGGCGACAAGAGCAATGACGGCTCAGCCCAGATGCATCGTGAGGCCTACGAGAGCAAGGACAAAAAAGAGAAGGCTGAAAAGAAAGACGTTCAACAGGCCAAAGAAGTCAAGAAGATCTCTGACAATAAATTAAAGACTGCCGATCAGGTTGTGGAAGACTACGCCAAATCAAAAAACGGCGAAAACCTCAAGGCACTGCGCACGACTCTGGCTGGGCCAAACGTTGAGCAGTATTGCAAAGACGGCGCTCAAGCAGCGGTCGACTGGGCGCAAAGCCAGGCCGACAAAGGCGGCTATGGCAAGCTTATGGCTGGAATCCTTACCCTGACCGGACCTCCTGGCGAAAATTCGGTCAAGAACAAGGGCGGATCGCAGACCAGTGGACCTTCCACAACGCAAAGCAAGCAAGGTCCAACTATCGATCCCAACAATTTCTAAAGTGCCGCCGCCCGGCTGCTTTTTGAACAAACTCATGGGCGCGCTTTTTTTGGCGCACCTGACTGTAGGTTTTAGAAGTTAAACCGTTAACGGTTTAACTTCTAAAAGTCCTCAAGTGCAAAAATTTTGTAAGCAACCTTTTCGGCGCAGAGGCTGACTGCCACCTAATGCAATTGGCATGTGTTAGAATACTAACCTTCAAAACGTACAACAGGTCAGGATTCTAAGCCGTGCCTAATATCAAGTCAGCAAAAAAACGTGTCCTTGTCTCCGAACGCAATCGCATTCGCAACAAGACATGGAAGTCCGCAGTCCGCACCGTGCGTAACAACGTTGCCGATGCAGTCAAGTCGACCAGTGCAAAAAACGCCAAAGAAGCTCTCAGCCATGCCTATGAAGTAATCGACAAGGCAGTGGCAAAAGGGGTTTTGCACAAGAACGCAGCAGCCAGGAGAAAATCTCGTCTGGCCACCAAAGTTCTGGCGCTCTCAGCCAAGTAGTCGCAAAAAAAATCAAAAGCATCAAGAGTCGGCGCCCAGACGCGTCGGCTTTTTGGCACGTACTTGCCAGCAGAATTTCCTGTCTTGGAGCCTGAACTTAGCGATCACTTTGATCTTTAGCCGCAAAGACGATTGAGCACAGCGGCTTTTCCGGCTAAGATGTGTCTGAGAATTGATTGAAGAAATCCTCTGAAATCGAGACGCAGTTTGGTTCTTGTCATTCAATGCATTTCCCTTCGATATGCAAAAGGAGTCTATGAGCATACATCCTGGCGGTTTGGAACATACATTGGAGATAGACAGAACTGTCGAGCCCACAAGTACCCAGCAGGCAGCATTGCAGACAGCTGAATTGAAACTTGAAAATCTTGCCGAACCGGTGCATTTCATCGGCATTGGCGGCATCGGCATGTCGGCACTGGCCAGATTGCTCTTGCGCGAAGGTAAAGCTGTATCTGGTTCTGACAAGCAGGCTGGAGATATCACCAACGAACTCGCCGATTTGGGCGCCAAAATTTTTATCGGGCACGTGGCCGAAAACGTGGCGGAAGCCGGCAGTCTAGTGATCTCCACGGCTATCGTCAATGAAAACCCAGAGTTGGCGGCTGCACGCGCCAAGAATCTGCCTGTGTTCCACCGTTCTCAAATGCTGGCTGCGCTCGGCTCCAAATCAAAAATGGTGGCGATTACAGGCACGCATGGCAAGACGACAACCACTGGAATGGTGGCACAGGTTCTCATTGACGCTGGTCTCGATCCGAAGGTAGTGGTTGGTGGCATTTTCGAGCGCATCGGCAGCAATGCTCGCTACGGACAGGGCGGCTATTTCGTTGCCGAAGCCGACGAATCAGACGGCACCCATGCAAATTTGCCGTCGCATCTGGCGGTGATAACAAATATCGAGCCCGATCATCTGGAGAATTATCCGGGCGGCATGGCGCAAATCGAAGAAGCGATGCTGGAGTTCGCTGCACATACAGACAACAATGTGATCGTCTGTGTAGACGATATCGGCTGCAAAAATTTGCTCAAAAGAATCGCCAAGCCAACAGTCACTTATGGCCGAATAGATCTCGCACCGGAAGCCGATTATCGATATGAGTCCTTACCCGGATTCGCCATGCGCGTGTATAGACGAAACTCTCTACTTGGCGAATTGACCCTCAAAGTACCTGGCGAGCACAACAAACAAAACGCCCTGGCGGCAATTGTTTCCGGTATGGAGCTGGGCATTCAATTTGAGCAGGCGGCTCGCTCACTTGAGACTTTCGGTGGTGTCGCACGTCGCTTTCAAATCAAAGGTGAGGTTGCCGGTACGGTCGTCGTCGATGACTATGCCCACCATCCGACTGAAGTGATTGCCACGCTGCAGGCGGCTAAGCAATATCTGGCCGCTCAAGCCGTCAACGGAAGTAAGGTAAGTTCCCGAATCGTCGCGGTCTTCCAACCGCATCAACCGGGACGATTGCGCGACCTCTGGCAAGAGTTTCTAAAGTCGTTTGACGGCGCCGATCTTGTTTTGATCACAGATATCTACGTAGCACGTGGTGGCGCGATTGAAGGCATAACCACAGAGCGTTTCGTTCGCGAAATGAGTCATGCCAATGTAAAACATTTGGAAGGCAAGACAACTGATCTTGCCGCCAAGATAGCCGGTCATCTTCAGCCGAATGACCTGGTTTTGACTATTGGAGCCGGTGATATTACAGATGTCGGCAGCGAGCTCATCAAATGCTTGAAAAAAGGCAAGTGATAAAAGAAGAACAATTCGACGCGCCACTGGCTCGTTTTACGACGCTCAAAATCGGTGGTGTTGCAAAGCGCCTCATTCAACCGACAACGGTTGCCGAACTGGCAGCCATTGTCGACGAATTATCCAAGAACAACGAAAAATGGTTTGTTTTGGGAGGCGGCTCTAATCTTCTTGTTTCCTCGAAGGGTTTTGCAGGCACCGTAGTTAGAACCACTCAAATCACAGCGGTCGAAAGACTGGAAAGCAATTTGATTGAGGCGGGAGCGGGCTCGCGTTTGCCACATCTGGCCAGACACGCTGCCCAGTGGGGATTGTGCGGGCTGGAATTTGCCGCCGGCATCCCCGGCACGGTAGGCGGTGGCGTGATCATGAATGCCGGTGCCCATGGAAGTTCTATGTCAGAAATTGTTGAAGAAGTGTCGGTGTACGACTCGACGATCAATAAAGTGATCAATCTGGCAAAGGACGAGCTCGGTTTTCAATACAGGCGTTGCGCCCTTGATCCTAATAGACATGCTGTATTGTCGGCAAAACTCAGACTCAACACGGACAGACCGGAAGAAATTGAAACTCGCATTCGCCACAACGAAGAGTATCGCCTGCGCACTCAACCAATTGGCTTCCCGAATGCCGGCAGCACCTTCAAGAATCCGGAACCGGCTCGCGCTGCCGGTATGCTCCTGGACCAATCCGGTGCCAAAGAGTTAAAAGAAGGGCAAGCGGCAGTTTCTGCCCTGCACGCCAATTTCATAATCAATCTGGGCGGCGCCACCTCAGATGAGGTGACCAGCCTGCTCCAGAAGATGCAAAACAGGGTTATGGAGAAATTTGGAGTCAGACTTAATCCGGAGTGGAAAACGCTGGGAGACTTTACTGCAGAAGAAAAAGCGGTCTGGAAGACCTGAAGGAGAACAGTCAAAAGCGGCTATTTTACTAGTTTTTAAGTGGGTTAAGAAGGCGGCCGGGTTACCATAGAAGGCAGCCAATATGGATAAAATCAGTGGCAGAAGTAAATTACGTCAAGTTGGGTGAGCACGGCAGTCCTGTCGTGATGTTGCACGGCTGGGGCCAGTCGCTCGAATCCATGCGCGTCTTGGGCGATCTGCTCTCACGCTACCATCAGGTTTATCTTGTCGACTTACCAGGCTTCGGCAAATCAGCAAAACCCAAAGATGACTGGGACACAATAGATTACGCTCGTTGCATTGATGAGCTTTTTAAAAAGTTGGGTCTGGAAAATGCAATAGTGATCGGACATTCATTCGGCGGACGGGTCGGCATGCGCATGGCCGTAAAGCACAAAACACGAGTCAGTGCACTTGTGTTGATCAATTCGGGCGGCCTCAAATCGCAAATGAATGGAAGACGCCTCTATCGCGCCAAAGCCCTCAAACTGCTCTCCAACAGTCTCAAATGGTGCGATTCCACATTCGGCAGTCATTATTTTGAAACCTGGTTCTCTCCAAAATTTGCATCGCGCGATTACAAAAACGCTGGCGCTCTGAAAAATATACTGGTCAAAACAGTCAACGAAGATCAAAGCCAGGATGCGGCACAAATTAGCTGCCCGACTTTCCTCCTCTGGGGAGAAAATGACCAGGAGACACCTGTAGAGATGGGATACAGATTGAATTCAATCATACCTAAATCGCAACTTCTGGTTTTACCTGAAAAAGATCACTTTCCTTTTATCGACGAAGGCGCGCATCTTTGCGCATACTATATTTTGGATTTTTTAAAAACGCATAAAATAGAATCTCCGGCGCTTCGGCAGGGGGATTTGGCCAATGTTTGAAGAATTTTCGGCATCTGCCGAATCAATCGCAGTCGGCATTACACTTGCTGCGCTCGGCAATCTCGGCTTCTTTGAAAAGAGAGGGCTGCGCTACCTGCAATACTTTCAACAACAAGAGTATGAAGGAAAACGTTTCTTAGACTGGATTATAGAAAAACGCGCATTCGACAAAAGAGCGTCGGCAATTACGGTTTTCTGCGCGGCGACCTCGGCCTATTTTCTGTCGGTTGATGACAGAGGCACTTTCCTGACTGGCGTTTTCGCCTGTATGATGCTTCTCTGGCTGGCCAAGCAAGAAGAGGATCCGACAGGCACAGGCAAGATCAAGCTCAAGATGACTGAGCGGGCGCGCCGCATTTTCCGCCTGGCCATGTGGCTATATGTGGGTGCTGTAGCGCTTTTGGCATTAGCAGTTTGGTTTATAGACGGCGTCAACAGGCTGCCTCATTTCCTCCTTGCTTCAGTTGTATTGACCCAGGCTCAACCGCTCTTTCTCGTGCTGGCCAACCTGATACTTTCGAAAAACGAAAAAGAACTGCAAGAAAACTTCGCCAAAGAAGCGCGCAGTATTATCAAATCAGTAAAACCGAGAATTGTCGGCATTACAGGCAGCTACGGCAAAACCAGCACGAAAGTCATACTTGCCGACATACTCTCGTCTGTCGGTCCAACCTTCAGCACTCCTCGCAGCATCAACAGCTACATGGGCATGACGCGTGAGATAAGAGAACGTATGCGCCCCGGACACCGTTTTGCAGTGGTTGAAATGGGCGCCTATTACATTGGTTCGATCAGACGCATGTGCACGCTTACGCCGCCGGATGCCGCAATTGTCACGGCGATAGGCGGTATGCATCTGGAAAGATTTGGCTCGCCGGAGAACGTTTTTAAAGCCAAGTCTGAACTTGCTCAAGCTGTGCCCGCAGACGGTATTCTTGTCGTCAACGGAGACAGTGAATTTTGCCGCCGTGTTGCTAAAGAAAATCCGAAACGCATCACCAGACTCTACGGATTGGATAGAAAGTCAGGGCATCTGGACGCTTACATGTGCGACATCAAAGCGACCGCAGACGGAACGTCATTCACGATCGAGTTTGAAGGCAGGTCTTACAGGGGCTTCACAAAGCTGCTCGGCAAGCCGATGTTAGGCAATATTCTTGCCTCGTTTACTATGGCAGTGTCGCTTGGATTGAACCCCGATCTGGTGATAGCAGCAATCCGCCATGTAAAAACTGAAAGCAATCGCCTCGAGCCTGTCAAAACAACTGCCGCGTCATTTGTGGCCGTGCCGGGCAAAAAACCGATTCGCCAGGGACGCGTACTCAGGCTCAATGATGCATACAACTCAAACCCGGTCGGTTTTGCCGCAGCACTTGAAGTTCTGTCTCAGCAGAAAGAAGGCAGGCGCGTGCTCGTCACACCGGGCATGGTAGAGCTGGGCGAAAGACAGTTTGAAGAAAACAAGAAAGCCGCCGAGTTGGCCGCAACAGTCTGCGATATGGTGGCAATAGTCGGCAGTACCAATCGCCAGGCGCTCCTGGATGGACTTTTCCAGGGAGGAATGCCAACTGAAAAGATCAAGAAATTCGACAAAATGTCGGAAGCCTTCAGTTTTCTCGGTCACGACTACTGCCAGGACGGTGACACAGTCTTGATTGAAAACGACCTGCCCGACCTTTACGAAACCGTCCCGGTATTTTAGGAAGCACAGCCTTAGATGAACACTAACGGTGACAAAAAAAGAAAAGCAGTGGCTGTGCTCTTTGGCGGTCGATCGGTCGAACACGAGATTTCGATAATCACCGGGCTGCAACTGATCAAAGCAATAGACACAGTAAAGTACAGGCCGATTCCGGTTTACGTTTCACCGCAGGGCAAATGGTACAGCGGCGACGCGCTTTACGACAAGAACTTCTATCGCCGTATGCCTGCTTCATTAGGCAACGTCGACGAAGTGACAATTCTTCCCGAACCGAATATCAAAGGGCTGACAATACGTCGAGCCAGGACAACCGCACAGGCACCATACTCGATGCTGAGTAGAGCATCGGAGTCAGTCATTCATGTCGATATTTTCCTGCCCGCATTTCATGGCACCTACGGCGAAGACGGCTGCATTCAGGGGCTTTTAGAGCTGGCTGACGTTCCCTATACCGGCTGTAATGTGCTTGCTTCGGCACTGGGAATGAGCAAGTATCACGCAAAAAAACTGGTCGAGAGCCACGGAATACCGGTTCTGCCAGGAGTGGTTGTGAAGCGGGAATCTATTGAAGCCGACTATGGCAATCATCTCGACTTCTTGCGCGAACAAGTCTTGCAACACCCTGGACTGGAAGAGTTTCCGCTCTTTATAAAACCTCTGAATCTGGGCTCCAGCATCGGTGTAGCCAAGGTCAGAAATGTTGAAGAATTTAATTCCGCCGTCGTTCTGGCATTGAAATATGACGTGGGCGCGATTGTAGAGCCTTGCCTGGACGACAAGATGGAACTCAACGTCTCCGTCATCGATGATGGAGACCCGAAAGCATCGGTAGTTGAGATACCGGTTTCTTCGTCCGGCGATGAACTTACATATGAGGACAAATATCTGCGCGGAGGTAGCAAGAAAGGCGACAACACGCTTGCCGGAATGGCTTCTCTCACACGTGTAATCGATCCGCCTGATTTACCGGAGGAGTTGCGGACGCGAGCTCGTGAATACGCGGTCAAAGCCTTTAAAGTCCTTAATTGCTCCGGTGTTTCGCGTATCGACTTCATGCTCGACAAGCGCACAGATGTGCTTTACTTCAACGAGATAAACACTATCCCCGGTTCATTTTCTTTCTATCTGTGGATGAATTGCAAGCCGCCGCTTTTCTACACCGAAGTAATTACCACGATATTAGAGAGAGCCGAAGACACTTATGCTCGCAAAACCGCTCTGGCTCGCGAAATCGGTTTTAAGGCGTTGTTTAAGTAATATGCGACCGATTCTCTGCCGGGACCATTCCTGGCGATGCCAATCGGCAAGGGAAGGCTTTTCCTGTCAGGTATAGGATCCTGGTCCAGGCAGGCAATAGCCAGTCCTGCGCTAAGATTTGGGAACAAATAGCGACCACGCCGCAAATCAAGATCGATTGAGTAGCAAAGATCTTCGACATTAAGGGGGCAAAGCGCAATCTTCCTTGGTATGGGTTTGGAACATTGGTCGCATCTACAAAGCTCCATGGACGCTCGCCTGTAAGAGGTCCAGCACCATGTCTTGTCAAATAAGTGCGAGTCACGTAGTTTACTTTCAATTCTTCAATTCCGTAAGTTCGACAGAGAAAAGCTACATGCTCCAAACCCGTTTTTGAACGAGTCAGGTGCGGAAATTGCTCCAATCTGTTTTCATCCTCACAGGCACCCCGCCCTTAATGGCGGGGTTTGACACATTAAATGCCAGCGAGCGACCCAGGCAGAAGTTAAACCGTTAACGGTTTAACTTCCAGGAACATTGCCCGGATAGATTTCTCTGCACATGAATACGCTTACTTATTGAAAAAATGCCTTAGCTTGTCCCAGAAACTTTGAGAAGGTTGTTGCGTCTGTGTATTTCTCTTGCGGTATGTAGAATCTTTAGCATCCGGGCGCGTCATCCGCTCGCTGGTTTTTCGCCCTCCTGAGCCATGCTGTTGGTTCTGCTCGAATCGTTCTGCGTCTTTGCGTGTCACTTTCTGCCAGTCCTCTTCCTTGGGTGGTTCTCGCTCGAGCCAGTTAGATGGACGTTTGCTCGAATCAGAATGCAAACCGGAGCGCAAGTTAGGATTGGTGGGCGGCCCGTCCTTGCGGGTTATCGTTGCCGCTACAGGCGCTGCCATTAACGCCTCTTCCGGAATTTCAAAATCAGGATGAATAGCATGATAGATTTTATAAAGCTCATAGCGAATTTCGCGAGCGCTGAATGGTCGATCTTCCGGATTGTGCGCGGTCAAACGTCGAATCAAGTCGTCCAGTTCCGGAATCACATCCGGATGTGTAATGCCAGGCGCACTTACAGTCAGCGGTTTCGGCCGCACCCCCGTACAGAGATGCCCAAGCGTAGCGCCAAGAGCATATAAATCACTGCGCGTTTCCGGACGTCCGAAATACTGTTCGGGCGGAGAGTAGCCTGCTGTAACGACTCTTGTGGCAGCCTGCTTTGGCATGAACATGCGGGCGATGCCGAAATCAATAAATACGATTTGACCTTCCGGGGTGAGCATCAAATTGCTCGGTTTGAGATCTCTATAAATAATTGGTTGATCTCTTTCATGCAAATATTCGAGTACTTCGCAGCACTGAATGCCGATCTCAACTGTGGCTTCAGAGCCGAACGGCCCATAATTTTGCACGATGCTGTCCAGGTTCTTGCCCGGGACATAATCCATAACTAGGAAGTATTTGCCGTCATCGGTGACGTGAAAGTCCGAAAAACGTACAATGCCGGAGTGATTTAATTGCCGCAGAATATCGACTTCGCGTTTGAACAGCCTTTCTGCTTCAAATTGCTCGTCTGGATTGCTGGGTTTGCTTATCAGTTGTTTGACTACGCACTGCCTGTTGCCCTGCCCTTTGTCTTCAGCCAGGTAAATAACGCCCATACCGCCCTGTCCGAGCGGTTGGCAAAATCTATACCGTTGAAACCAGTCAGCGGAACTTAGCATTGCGAGTTCTAACTCCGGCACTTGCACACATGGCCGTGCCTCACGATTCCGATACAGCAATAGATTCATACCCCTGCTATCGGCCTATCAATCGAGCTGTAAAGCCAAAAGGACGATGGACAGGTATCAAGCAAAAGTCAAGAGTTGACATACGTTCGTATGGTGTGCTAACTTTTAATCATCTCCCCACTGCAAATGAGTCGTACCCCTTATGCGGGCCGCAAGCCCGTCGGAGGTAGAGTTATGGGTCTTGCCAACATATCTATAGTGGGGAATCTCGTGAAGGCTCCCGAACAAATACAACTTGCCAGCGGAAAGCTAAAAACTACTCTCGTCGTAGCTGTTAATCACGCTAAAAAGAACGAAAGTGAATCAGCCGACTTCTACAACGTTGTCGCTTGGGGCCGCCTTGCTGAACTCGCCGGACAATATCTGGATAAGGGTCAGCAGGTGACCGCGGCAGGGCGACTCACGCTCGATCGGTGGACCGACAAAAACGGTCAAGCGAGAGTCACGCCTGTTGTAAGTGCCGATCAAATCGCCTTTCCAAGGCGCACTCAGCCAGATTATTCCTCAGGAGGTGATACAGACATGGGCAAAACATTCTCTAAAAGTGGCAAATCTGTTGCCAGCATGAAGTTCAAAGAGGCTGAGGTAGATGATGAAAATTTCGATGAAATTGATGAAAACCTGGGCGATGAAGATGATGAGGACGAACAAATCGTCGAAAGAGTGAAAGGTGTCTTTGCAGACCAGCCACCGGTAAAAGGTGGAAGAAAAAGCGCCAAGACAGCGTAAGTAAAAACAATCTTTTTGCAGAAGAAGTAGTAGTCATCTTGCTTTCACACCAAGCAAGAGCGGCTGTGACGTGAAAAACAAATGAGGCATTACATCTGACTAGAAACAGGAGGGACAGCTAACGCTTTCTTTCAACAACCACTCACCATAGAAGGGAAACTGCCTATCGAGCAAAAACGAAAACCGATACTCGATTGTAGAACTAGTTAAAAAATCGGTTCAAAAAGTAAAAGGGAAAGGCATGGGGATCGCCTTTCCCTTTTGCAATAAGCACCCTCTGAGGGATTCGAACCCCCGACACCCGCCTTAGGACGGCGGTGTTCTATCCAGCTGAACTAAGAGGGCCACCAAAACATAGTTTCAACAGTACATATGATCCTAGCATCATTGCAACTCACTTTTTACCGGCCGTCCATCTTACGAAGCGCCAGGCAGAGGGACCAAATGTCATTGATGCAAGCATTGCCAACGCCGCCAGAGCTAACAGGGCGACCCTTACTCCATACCTAAAACTGTCAGGCTTGTAGTTAAACTCGATTGCATGCGCTCCTTCAGGAACATAGATGGCTCTGGTCAATCCATTAGCTCTGTAAATCGGCACAGACACTGAATCGAGAAGCGCTTTCCAGCCTGGATAGAACCGATCGCGCAAAATCAACATGCAGGGATGCGGCACGCTGACTGAGATAGTTATGTGTTCCGGTTCGTCTTTGAGCAACTGGCAAGTAGGCGCATATTTGTGATCGGGCGACAGAAAACCGCGTGGATAATCCTTTTTCTCTTTTTCCAGTCTTTCAATAAGAGGCATCATAGATACGCCTCTCGCTTTCAATTCTTCTGCCTGCAAAATTCGATACGCTTTATCCTGACTGTCCACCCAGGTCCAGCGATCGACAAGCTCGAATCGAGGTTTCGGACGCTTTGCCTTATACAGGCGAAGATTGAAATTTGTAGCCTCCTCAACAACATCGAAATCACCCGGGTCCAATGCGGGCTGCTCCTCTCCATCCTTATGGATTTGGCAGGCAACATATTGAACCCCGGTAGCAGCAAGAAATCGGCGCATCCTTTCGTTATAAACACTGCCGCCGAACGCCTTATCGCTCTTCTGAACCGGGCCGGCAGCTTTAGCATTTCGAAAGTCATTGATCAGACCCAAAGTAAGACGGCGGTACTTGGCCGACAGTGTTCCCTCGTAGCCATAGGCCTCATGGACTCCGTAATCCATATTGCAGTTACAGACCAGTAAATCGCGACAATACCGGTAATAGTTCAAAGTCCTGACAGCCGGCGGTCCATCAAAGATTCTGTTCGGTGTTGCAAGCGGGTCGTAATACAGATTCATGACCCGACAAGAACCAATGTTCTTCTCCCCGACTTGTTTTTCCAACATGCTCAAGAGGGCTGGCTTGTCTGTAATAAAAGTAGCCGGCGCCGACAGAGGAGAGAACCTTATTGCAGTGCCAAACAAATCCATGGCTAAAAGCGCAAAGGTGAAGACTGCAAAAGCTAAACCGCCCAACATATTCTTGTGCCGCAAAATGCAGATCACCGACATGGTCAGTCCGATTGAACCGGCGTGAAAAATAGCTGTCCCTAAAGCAATGGATATCTCTGAATTGATGCTCAATCTAACCGACTGCATAGTCAACCAGTACCTTCCAAAAAAGACACACGCCAATCCTGCAAACATGACGACCAACCAGGCTATGGCCATACCTCGCAAGGCACGATAGCCGACAAGATTGTCCTTAGCCGCCTGAATTCCGAACGCCGCCAAAAGGCAGAGAGCCATTATCGGCAAGACCAGCAGTTTTACAGGATACCTCATTACCGAAAGTGCACTGACATGCTCAACCAACCACGGCAGAACAGGGGTATAGCGTCCGAGAGAAAACGTTGTTCCGACAGTAAGCAAAAGCGCAGCCGGCACCAGCCATGGTGAGCGTGTATGAAAGATCCCCAGAAGCGCAAGCGTAAGAACACCTGCCCCCACATAGGCAGAAGGTAGAAATGGCAAGTACGATGCCCTGTCCGCGGCAAACGGCAGGAAGCCGTTGCCCAGAAGTTGCAGATCGCCAAATGGCTGGCCCAAGAACATGGTAGTAAAACTGTACCAGTTGGCACTCCACATCATTACTTCACTTGTTACCAGACCTTTTGCTCGAGTTGATGTGGCGGCCCACTCAAGGGCAGGCAAGAGAAGCGGCATGCACAAGCAACCACCAATGGTGAGGGCGGCGATCCGGCAAAGGAAAACTTTCAGTGGATGATGGGTATCGAGTTTGTCTGCCGGATCAGGATTTTCAAAATCAGCTTTTCTCAGCCAATTTCTTTTGTACTTAAAAATGTAATGACGCCCAATTCCGGTAATTGCGTGCGCGGTCACGATCACAAGGACAGGAACGAAAGCCTCCGGGCGCCCGGCGCTGATCATGAGGAATACAAAAATCGAAAGCATCATCGTCCAAAAACATCGCTGCGCGCGATTGGCGGCAAATCGTATTCGTCTTGAAACGAAAAGGGCAAGCGGCATCCAACTCACTGCTGCCACCAGCGAATAATTGGCACTGAGCGAAAACATATAGCCGCTGAAGGCGAAGGACATGCCGGCACAAGCGGCAGCGGCAAATCCCAGACCGAGACTTTCGGCAAGAAGCGCACCGCCTATAGCGGCAACGACGTGATGAATAATCTGTTGAGTAGACAGACCCTGACTGTAAGTCTGAATGGCATATAGAAGCGAGGGCGGATAAAGAAAAGACGGTGACGGCAGGGCAAACTGAGGCATGCCGAAGTATAGATATTGATTCCATAAAGGTAAACGCCCATGCCTGTATGCATCGCCTATGAAGCGGCAGAACGGCTCGAAAAACAAATGATGATCGGAGGAAACATAGACACGTCCGGCAAACAAGAACGGATAGTAGTAAGCCAGCAAAAGTGCGATCAAAAACGCCATAAACAAGATATAGCGAAGCGGGCGGCTCAACTGGACTGGTTTTCCGGGCAGACTCTCGAGACCGGTGAGCAAGCTCATCTCACTTATATCGTGCCACTAATGCAGCAGACTGGCT
Source organism: Candidatus Melainabacteria bacterium (assembly GCA_020854255.1). Taxonomy (GTDB): domain Bacteria; phylum Cyanobacteriota; class Vampirovibrionia; order Obscuribacterales; family Obscuribacteraceae; genus QKMZ01. The sequence goes on from JADZFV010000134.1 coordinate 38,936, forward strand.
GTACCGGCAATCTCAGTTTTTCTCTTGATCGAATTGAATGGAGATGCTTCCTCAAGAAGACTAACTGGAGAAGGTCCTGTCGAAGGATGAGCAATCAGCGGTTTGACGGCTTCCTTCGAGAACTTCATTACCGGATCGACTGCTGTTGTGCCGGTTGCCACAATGACGATCAAGCACATTGCCAGAGCCAAGGCCGGAGCCTCTTGCGGGCTGTCGATATAGGCTTTCTCTTTGGGCAACGCTTCTACAACTTGAGAAGGCTTGTCGACAATCATTTTGATTACTACTTGCGTGTAGTAATAGATGGCCGGTACCGATGTCGCCAGTGCCACGAAGATCAAAAGCGCTCCCAGGGGTATACCGCCCACAGGCTGCTGAATTGACGAACCGGCCCAGAAGACGAAAATCTTGGCAAAAAAGCCGGCAGGTGGAATCGGCAGACCGGCCAGATTGAGCAAGCAAACGGACATACCAAGGCAGAGAAGAGGACGCTTGCGGATCAGTCCTGCATAATCGTCAATTTTGTCGCTGCCCGTTTCATTTGCAAACAGAATGGCGCCGGCGAATGCACCCAGGTTCATGAAGCCATAAACAACGATGTAATACATCATCGCCCCCAGCCCTTCGTGATTGATGGCCAGCATGCCGATCATGATATAGCCGACATGAGCAATTGACGAATAAGCAAGCATACGCTTGAAGGACTTCTGGGCAAGGGCGACCAGATTGCCGACCACCATGGAAAGAATGGCCAGGGCGCTTATCACTATCACCCAATCTTGAGACTGCTTGCCGAAAACATCGATGAGCAAGCGCAATGCCACCACAAATCCGCCTGCTTTGGAGCCGATGGAAAGAAAGGCAGTGACGGGCGTGGGAGCACCTTCGTATACGTCAGGAGTCCACATGTGGAAAGGAACAAGCGAAAGTTTGAATCCGATCGCGCTCAAAAGCAAAATCAGAAGAAAAACGCTGCCCATCATTTCTGTCGGCGAGGACATCGGCATTTCCAGACGTTCTCTAATGGCCTGGAAACTTGTGGATCCGGTCATTCCGTAGAGGAATGAAAGACCGTACAAAAGCGTGGCTGTTGTAGCTGCCGTAGACAGCAAGTATTTCAAAGCCGCTTCGCTGCTGCGAGCGTCCGTTTTTGAAAAACCGGCCAGGATGACGCAGCAGATGCTCAACGTTTCCAAACTGACAAAAAGCATAATCAAGTCAGTGGAGCCGGCAAGCAGCATCACAGATAAAACTGCCGTCAGCAAAATTGCATAAAACTCACCGCGGTTTCTGCCCAGATGATGCTCGTAGCCGACCGTCATCAAAACAACGATCGCACCGACCATGCAAACAAGCAGTCCAAAACTGGTGGTCAATTGATCTACCGTGAACAAGCCGTTGAATAATGGCAAGGAAGTGCTGGACCAGGAGCGCATCAAGAACCACATTGCAGAGGTCAAGCCGAGAAGCGAGAAAAACGGCGTCCATTCTTTCGCCTTGGGAACAAACAGGTTCCAGACCGCGGTCAAAAGAATCGCCACCACAAGGCATATCTCTGGCAGGAGATACTTTATGCAAATGGCGTACTGCTGCAAATCGTTCATCTAGGTGTCGTCCGTAAGAATCGTTTTGAAAGAAAGTCAGCTTTCAAAAACCTGTGAATTAAGTCCTCTAATTCTACAAAGGCGGGCCTGCTCTCCCCAAAACAATCGCTTATATTCAGCTCATAAAGCCCGCGCGAAAATGCATGTCAAAGCTGGACAGCAAGTAATACTTGAAGGTTGTTAAGCCAATTAACAAATTCTGAGATGGCGGCAGGCTTTGAGCAGGGCGCTATATGCTTGATTGAGTCCAAAACTGCAACCGGAAGCATTTTTTCCATCCGGGGTATATGCAATCGTCCTATTGATGAGCTCACGGAGCACATTTAATCCCGTTCTGGTCATCAATCCAGTCAACCTGATTAGCTGTAGGACCGTACCCAGTTCAGGTGTTTCCGGTAATATAATTGATACAAGAGGTTACTTGAATTAGTGGCAACAAGAGAAACGAAAGAGAATTCTCATAGCGACTCTCCCAAGCGCTGCCTACTGGCTCTGGAGGACGGTGAGACATTCACCGGCATCGCATTCGGAAAAGCAGGAACAACAACCGGGGAGTTGGTGTTCAATACCAGTTTGAGCGGTTACCAGGAGATCATGACCGACCCGAGCTATGCCGGGCAGATCGTTACTCTCACGTATCCGGAGATAGGCAATTACGGAACCAATGACCAGGACCTGGAATCGCGAAAGATATTCGCTCGCGGTCTTGTAATCAGGCATTTAAGTAGACGCTTCAGCAATTGGCGCGCCAGCGCTTCGCTCTCAGAGTTTCTCGAGGCTCAAGGAATTCTCGGCATCTCGGATGTCGACACGAGGGCAATAACGCGACATATCCGCGAAAAAGGCGCCATGCGCTCCGCCATGTCCACAGAAATTCTTGATCCTGAAAAGCTGATTGCCCTTGCCAGATCGGTGAGCGAGATGGAAGGTGCCGATCTTACACAAGAAGTCTCGACGAAAGAACCTTATAAGGTCGGGGTCGGCAAATATAAGGTCGCCGTCATGGACTTCGGCGTCAAAAAGAGCATCCTTGAACAGTTGGCAGCCCGCGATCTGGCACTGACTGTGTATCCGGCATCGGCAACTGCCGACAAAATGCTTGCCGACAAACCGGATGCTGTTTTTCTTTCCAACGGTCCTGGAGACCCTGCCGCCTGCCAGGGCGTCTTGCAAGAGCTACCGAAATTGATCTCGGCAGGTCTGCCAATCTTCGGCATCTGCCTGGGTCACCAGCTCCTTTGCATCTCAATGGGTGCTCAAACCTACAAATTGAAGTTTGGTCATCGAGGCGGCAATCAACCCGTCAAAGATCTAGTTACCGGTAAAGTTGAAATTACCTGCCAAAATCACGGTTTTGCCGTTTCGGAAGATAGCCTTCCTGAGTCGCTGGAACTCACTCATGTGAACCTCAACGATCACAGTGTTGAAGGTTTCCGCCACAAGACTCTGCCTATATTCGGTGTGCAATATCACCCGGAATCAAGTCCTGGTCCTCATGACGCCAACTATCTTTTCGAGCGCTTTTTCGACCTGATCGAATCCCATCGAAAAGTGAGCGTTTGATTTGTATAAACTGGCAATCTTCGACTTTGACGGCACCCTTGTGGACTCTGCCCCTGGAATTATCGATGTGATGCGTCAGGTCGTAGAGGAATACGAACTTCACGAAGACATTCTCACGAAGTGGCGCGATCTCGTTGGTGTGCCGCTCGGCAAGCAAATGGAAATAATTTTCCCAAACCATAATGAAGAGTTTTGGCTGGAAGTCGCCGATCGATATCGTGCCATTTACGATGGAAAAACAATAGAGATTTGCCCGCTCTTTCCTGATTTGATGTCGATGCTCAACAGTTTGAAAGATGCCGGCATCAAAATCTCGATTGCTTCGTCCAAGCGCCGTCCTCTCATAGAAGTAGTGCTCGATCACCATAAACTGGCTTCGTATTTCGAACTTGTCGTTGGAGCCACCGATATCACCCACCATAAGCCGCATCCGGAGTCTGTGCATCACACAATTAAGCTTCTGGGCGTCCAACACTCAGACACGGTCGTGATTGGAGACAGCATCTACGACCTGGACATGGCACGCAACGCCGGTGTCGATGCAATTGGCGTGACCACAGGAATTCACAGCCGCGATATTTTGAGCACAGCCGATCCTCTTTACATCGTCGATTCACTTGACGAGGTGACGCCAATAATTCTTAACGGTCGAAGCCAAAAACTGGCGTGATATAGAAACAATTGGCAAAACTTTTTTTAACGGTAATTTGGGACCAACTGGCAACCTCCTGCCGTCTGTTAATATAGGCAGTTCTTAAGAGCCGCACACCTGCCGATTTCAGCTGTCATATATGCATTTGACTACCCGATTCGGCGGCTAAAGAAAGAGCAAGTTGACAAGAGCTTTCCACTTCCCGATAAGCATTACCGCAGGCACCTTGTGCTTGCTCATGACGGCAGTCGTGATGCCGACCAAGTATTCTCAAGCGCAAGCCGCCGATGCAGTGCAAACCCCAGCGGCGCAGACTCAAGAAGTTCAGGTCCCTCAATTCGGCACCGCCAATGGTGACAAACCGGCGTGCGCGCAAAAAATTGTCGTCAGACCGGGAATTCCCATCACGGTTACGACTCAAACCGAAGATCTTGTGCCCACCGACGACCCCGAACTGGCGAAGAAACAGGTCGATGCATATCCGGACAGCGCCGAAGCAAGCTTCATCTATGCTGTAGCACTGACACGGACAAGCAGAGTCGAAGAAGCGCTCAAAGAGATAAGAAAAGCCCGGCGCCTGGCTGAAAAAGACGGCGGACCTCAGTATTTCGATAAAATGATCGCTTCTTATGAAGAGATGGTACAAAACTATCCCGACGAGAACCGCGTTCGCTATGGGCTTGCCTGGGCTTATTACATGAAGGCTTACCTGGTGGCCAGGCAATCGAAAAAACAGCAAGAATATCAGGAAAAACTCAAGCAGCAGGCTCAGGCGAAAGACGCAGGGCTTGCAAACAAAGACGGCAAAACTGCAGCTCCCGGCTGGCTGAATGCCTGGGCGACACCATACATGCCCAAAGATAAAGATGGCAATCCTATCAAGATCCCGGAACTAAAAACAGGCGCCGACGCCCCTCACATAAAGGGCGCGCTCGAACAAGCCACACCGTCTACAGTGCCGAAAGTGAAGGCATACTATCAGTCGGCGCTCAACAACCTGGACGAATTGATTAGGAGAAAACCGGATGATGTCTGGGCTATTGCCTATCGAGCCCATCTAAACCTGGAATTCTCGGGCGATCTGGATTCTTCAATGGCAGTTTGGAAAGACTGCGCGCAGCGTTTTCCGGACAACCCGGCAGCTTATTTCTTCCTGGGCGAAGGGTATCTAAAGCAAGGAAACTTGAAAGAGTGCCTGAGCAATATTTCACGGGCAATCGCACTGAGAGGATTGTCTAAGTAGACCATGACAGGACTTCTCGGAAAAATCTTTAACAAAAGCACGATCAAGTTCGTGGCGGCTTTATCCATTCCAGCCTTGCTGATTTACTTCTGGTATTACTCCAATGAGCAGGCTCGCATCGAAATGGAGTCCTACCGCCAGGAGCAAAAGCAAAACCCGCTTCAGGACAAGGTGACCATCGACAATTACCAGTTGAAGGAAGTGGACGACGGTAACCACGTGCGGTGGCAGCTTATCGCAAAGTCAGGAACCATGCATGCAGCCACCAAAGACGTAAATTTGGAAAAAGTTATGGTGGAATATTTCGACGGGCCGAAGCTTAAAATGCGTTTAAGCGCGCCGAGCGGTCTAGCTAATGAGAGTACTCGTAAAATCAGACTTGACGCCAATAATCAGGCTCGTGTGATTGCCGAGGGTGAGGAAGGCAAAGGTCGCATGGAAGCTTCCAAAGTGGAGTTAACTAAAAAAAATCAGTTTGAAGCTACAGGTGGTGTTAACATCGACATGCCCGGGGTAGCCAAGGTGACCGGAAACCACGCGGTGGGTGAGTTCGGGAAAGGCGGGATTCAGAAGTTACGGATCATCGGCAACACTCATTCGGTCGTCACTATGTGAGTGAGAATCGATATCAAAAAACCGCATTGAAAGCGGATTTAAAAGCAACAGGAAACCCCTAGATCGGAAACTCGTTTTGATAAAGCAAAGCCCCAGACTGAAAAATTCGTCGACCCTATTGGCGGCCGTACTGATCTTGTCGGCGCCGCTTCAGGCTGGCGCGCAGTTTGGCATCGGAGCAGACGATGGCGGCGGCACCATCGACATCCAAGCCAACGAACAAGAATTTGCAGACGACCATGTGATTGCCCGCGGCAATGTTCGCGTCGTATACAAAGACAGCATTATCGACGCACCGGTGGCCACTCTCTACAAAGACGCGGCCGGCAAGCCGCAACGTGCAATCTTCACAGGGCACCCGCGCCTCAGGCAGGGGCAGAACCTGATCCACGCGGACAAACTTACATTCGAAATGGCCTCTTCGATCATCATCGCGGAAGGCAATGCGCATTCCGAAGTTATCCCTCAAGACGGCTCCAATGCCACAAAAGCCTCTAAAAAGGTCGAGAACAAAGCAGGCGCAAAAAAAACTGTTAAGGATCTGAAAGACCCGAAGGATCCGAAAACCGACGTCGCCAGTGAAGGCAATCTTATAGGCGATCCAACAGGAGATCCAACGGGCGAAGCAGTTATAGCCTCAGAAGATGAGGCGAAAGCGGCTGCCGCCCCAAGCAAGGGCAGAGGGCAGCCGGCCAAGCAAGACAAAATAATTACGGATGCAGATCGCCAGCAATACAACCGCACAACCGGTCAATTCGACGCAGCCGGTAACGTGAGGGTAAAAACCGGAGACATCTTCGTCAAGTCGGACAAGCTAAAACTTGTATACGACGCAGAGCAGAAGCCCGAGACGGCGCTCTTTACAGGCAACGTGAAGGCGACGCAAAACGCCAACTGTACGGAAGCGGACCTGATGACCTACTTCCTGACAACAAAGCGATTACAGGCAACAGGACATGTGAAATCAACGGTGGTTCAGACTAAACAAGCTGAAGCCACTAAAAAGGGGGGCCCATTCACCGCCTTTAATGCAGGACCTGCCCAGAGGTCTGTGAAACCTGTCACGCCTAATAAAGTTGCAGCCGAAGCGGCAAGAGCAACCGATCGAGCCAATCCCGACAGCCCTGCCGAGACAGTTTCTGAAGATGCAATAGCGGATGTTCCAGAACAAACAGTGCCGATCGTCATCTTTTCCGATTCTCAAGACTACAGTGAAAGCACCGGTCGCAGCACCGCTGACGGCAATGTAAAACTGTTCTACCAGGACACGATAGGAGTCGCTCCCAAAATGGTCATGGTCAGGAATCCTGAGACCGGACAAACCGAAAAAGTACTTCTTTTCGGCCGCTGCCAGATAACGCAGACGGGCAAACGCTGGATTGCCGACCGCATCACTTACACGGTTGCCGACAACAAAGTAATCGCGGAAGGCAATACAAAAGCATTCATCCTCCAAAACGGCCCTCAGAGAGGACCGACCGCACCCAATCAGGTCAGACCGACCACCGGTCCAATGCTCGCGATGCCCAAAAATGCGATCGCCAACACTCAATCCAAACACGCGTCCGGCAACCCCAAGCTGAGCGCCTCAAAGGTGGAAATTCCCAAATGACAGCAATTGCACTTAATCGAACCAGCGTAGCGACAAAGACGTTGACCGTAGAAAATCTTCAAAAAACCTACGGCGGCAGGAAAGTTGTCGACGGAGTGAGCTTTCACGTCAGCCGCGGTGAAATCGTCGGCTTGCTGGGCAGAAACGGCGCCGGAAAAACCACCTCTTTCGATATGGTGCTGGGGCTCGTCAAACCGGAGCGCGGCAGGATTTCTCTGGGCGACAGAGAGATGACCAAAAAGTCAATTCACGAACGTGCTCGCATGGGCGTTGGCTACCTTCCGCAGGAAAATTCGATTTTCAGGAAACTGACCTGCAAAGAAAATATTCGCCTGGTTCTGGAAATGCGAAAGATGTCCAGACGCGACCAAAACGAGCGTATTGAGTGGCTTTTGGAACAGTTCGGGTTGAACCATCTGGCCAATATGACGGCTGTCGCCCTTTCCGGCGGTGAAAGACGCCGCCTGGAAATCGCTCGCTGCCTGGCCATCGAGCCTGAGTTCATTCTTTTGGACGAACCTTTTACCGGAGTCGACCCGATTTCGATTGTAGACATACAGGGTCTGATCAGAAGACTGCGCGACGAATGGAATATGGGCGTTCTGATTACCGACCACAACCCGCGCGCCACGCTTAAAATAACCGATCGTGCATATTTGATCGATTACGGCAAAATACTTGTCGCCGGCACGTCGCGCGAAGTGGCCGACAGCCCTGTGGCGCGCAAACAGTATCTCGGAGAGGACTTCGTTCTATGATTGGCGGCATCAAACTTCTCGACCGTTATATTGCCAATGAGTTCTGGCAGCCGCTTTTGTTCGGTATCGGCATCGTTACCGGCGTCTGGTTCGGTGCCGATCAATTGAAGACAATCTTCAATCTGATCATGCGCGCTGGCGTTCCAATCAACATGGCACTGACGATTCTCGGTCTGCACTTGCCTGAAATCATCGTTATGACCATTCCTATCGGAGTTTTGCTGGGCACTCTGCTTGTATTCAACAGACTTTCCAGTGATTCGGAAATCATCGCCTTGCGCACCAGCGGTGTTTCATTCTACAGAATCATGGTGGCGCCACTCTTGTTCGGCTTGATGACAAGCATTGCCAGCTTTGCCGTCAATGAATGCGTGGTCCCTGTGGCTAACCGCACCTCGAAAAAACTGGAATTCCTCGCCCTATATAAATCAGAACTTCCTTCTGGACAAGCCAACTTCACTTATATGGAGCGGGGCAAGGACTTGAACTTGAACCGCATTTTCTACATTGGACTGTGCAATGGAAAAAACCTGTACAACGTGATCATCCTTGATTTCACGCGCGACAAACTGGTGCAGATCATCAGCGCCGCATCTGGCGTCTGGAATCATGGCGAGTGGATTCTCAGTGAAGGACGTACTTATGTGCTGGCCGGCAACAGCGACATCACTCGCATACTGCAATTCAAAAAATTGACATTGCCTGGCATTCAAAACGTGCAAAAGGTCATGGATACCGGCAAAATCAATCCCAAAGAAATGAATATGTGGGAATTGGGCAATTACATCAGCCTGCTCAAGGAATCAAATGCAGTATCAAACGATCTTCTGGTTCGCTACTACCAGAAGTTCTCCCAGCCTCTCGCCTGCTTAATCGTAGCCCTCGCCGGAGCACCTCTTGGACTTCTGGCCAGACGATCCAGAAGCAATCTCGGTTTGATTTACTCTGCAGTCGTGGTTTTCATCTACTATGTCCTGCAATCTACCTCGGGAGCTCTCGGGGAAGCGGGAAGAATTCCTCCGATGCTGGCCGCCTGGATGCCCAATATCTTCGTGGGGACGCTCGGACTGATTATCCTGTGGTTTAAGAGTCGTTAATAAAGAAGGCTCAAAACCCCTTTACAACAAACATACTCCTCCTCTTGTCAATTATGTAGATTGCGCTGTAATTCGTGTATTCCGTATTGACTCCGGGATCGAACGATATTACTCTTGGCATGCGAGCGCATATATATCCATCTCCCAAAAATTCGGTCCCTAAAAGTTCCGAAAAGTTAAATTCCTCAAGTTTTCGCATCTGGCGTGGTGCAACTGATTTTGGAATCAGCAAGGACAAATCAAACTAAC
>JADZFV010000135.1 GCA_020854255.1 Candidatus Melainabacteria bacterium
AAAGCGTCACCACTAGAAATCGGGAGTTGGGCCTTGAATAAAGCGGAATTAGTGGACATCGTGGCCAAAGAAGCAGCAACCACGAAGAAGGATGCCGAACAAGTTATCAACAAGATGATGGAAACCATCATCAAACATGTTGCAACCGGCGAAAAGGTTACTTTGGTTGGTTTCGGAACGTTCGAAGCGCGTCAGCGCAAAGCACGCACCGGTCGCAACCCTAAGACCAACGAGCCGCTGCACATTCCAGCCAAGCGCGTTCCTGGATTCCGAGTCGGCAAGGAATTTAGTGAAGCCGTAAACAAACGGAAGTAGGCGATTGGCCTGCGAGGAGTCCTTTTGGAGTTACCGAAGGTAGCATTAATTGGATGCGGCAACTGGGGCAAAAACCTGGTCCGCAACTTTGCCAACCTGGGTGCTCTAGCAGTCGTTTGTGACTCTGACCCGGTGAAGCTCGAGCACGTCAAGCGCGAGCATCGAGGGGTCAGAGTCACATCCAGTTTTCAGGAGTTGCTCGATGCGCCGGACGTCAAGGCTATCGTCGTAGCCACTCCTTCCGACACGCACTTCGATCTGGCCAAACAATCGCTTCTTGCCGGCAAACACGTTTATGTGGAAAAGCCTCTGGCAAGAGATGTCCGTCACGCCGAAGAGCTGGACGATCTGGCCACGAAAAGCAATCTCGTCCTTATGGTTGGGCACTTGTTGCTCTACCATCCTGCCGTCAATCACCTTAAGGACTTGATTGCGTCAGGCGAATTGGGCGAGATTTTGTTCGTGCGCTCCGATCGCATGAATTTGAATATGGCACGCAGAGACTGGAATGTGTTGTGGGACCTGGCGCCGCACGATATTTCCATGATGAGCTATTTGCTCGACTGTGAAGATACGCAAGTAAGCCGAGTGGGCGGCTGGGATACGCACGGCGACGGACTTGTCGATGTTGCCTACCTTGATTTGGCATTTCCGGTCAATGGAAAGGACATACCCGGGCAGGTTCGCAACAGCTGGGTTGATCCGCAGAAGCAGGTGCGTCTGACTGTCAACGGCACCCTGAAAACGGCCGTTTTGAACGACGCTCAGACTGAAAATAAGCTGGCCTTGCATAGCCTGACGCGCGATGGCCGCTCGGTTGTCGAATATCCAAGCTACGCCGATACCGAACCTTTGAATGTCGAGTGCGAGCACTTTCTCGAGTGCATAGCGAAGGGCGAGAGACCGCGTACTGATGCCAACAACGCCTATCAAGTAGTAAGAATTCTTTCTGATGTAGAGAAACGGCTCTCAGGAAGACCCAGTGCCAAAGCGGCTCTTGGTGTGAAGTAGAAAGTCAACATAAACAGACTCGGCAAAATCTGTTTACGTGCCTTTTGAATTCTTGAGGCGAGGCGCTATATAATGAAGAACGCGCTGAAATTGCGGGAGTAATTCAGTGGTAGAATGCCTCCTTGCCAAGGAGGATGTCGCGAGTTCGAGCCTCGTCTCCCGCTCCATTTGTTTTTGAAAGTATCGCTTGTGGCTCTTCGCTAGAGCCCGGGCCTCGAGGTGGACGTAAACATTCAGCCAGACGCGGTCTTCCTGCTATATTAGGTCCAGTAAGTGGCATCGCCGCTCAATTTTTTCCTCATGGCAAAAAGACACAGATGTCAGACGACCCCAAGCCCGACCAGCCAGAGCAGCCCAAGTCGTATCAGGGCGAAAAAAAGCCTTCTTTGAAGGAAGCCGGCAAGAAGCCCGAATTGGTCTCAAAAGAAGAAAAGCCCGGCATTCCGCCTTTACAGTTGAAAAATTTGCCCTTGCCGGATTCAGCTCAGGCGGAGCCCAAAACTGGCGGCATCTCCATGCGCAGATCGCGCTGGGAAAGTAGCTTTGCTGCGATTAGATATATCAACAGCCTGGGGCGTGACGAAGAGGTCAAAGTTAGAGACAGCGATCGTGCCACAACGATCTTTCTTTTGCTGGCTTCAATATTGACCGTTCTTTCACTTGTTATCAAGCCACTGGCCGGTATGCGTCTGCAGTTCGTGCTTATTTGCGACGCGCTGGTGGGCGTAATGCTGATTTTCTATCTGGCTAATCGTTTTGGTATTGTTAACACGCTGACGCCGCGCCAGGCGCTCTTAACCTGGCAACTGATCGTCGGTTCTGCCTTTCTTGGCATCTTCATGACAATCAACCTTGCTGTGGTCATCGGCATGGTGATCGCAAACACGTCGATCGACATCAGTCGATAGCAATAGTTAAAGAGAGCCTGTAGATAAAGTTAAATACGGCCTTCCACATGATAAAATCAGCGCCTGCAGGCGGTTCTAAGGCTCTGAGCCCACTTTCTGTGTTCGTCCTTGTTATCGCTGCGGTTCGGTTTCACAAACCGGCTGGCCGTGCCTTGTCACGCAACATATACAACCACGAAATACAAACAAAAAGGTAATTAGCAATGAAAGTCACCCTAGACAGGGAAGGCAAAAACATAGTTCGTATGGGTTTGGAACTCGAATCCGAGAAGGCGTTGAAAGCCTATGAGCTGGCCTGCCGGCAGCTCTCGGGCAAGATCAATATCCCTGGATTCAGACGCGGGAAGGCGCCACGCAACATCATTGAAAAGACTCTGGGTGTCGATTACATCAAGCGCGAGGCCCTGGAGAGATTGGTGCCGGAACTGCTCACCAGAGCGATCCTGGACGAAAACCTGGACGTAATTACGGAGCCGGAAATCGACAATTGCGATTTCGAGCTTGGTTCGCCGCTCAAGCTCAATGCCAAATTCGAAGTGCGTCCCGAGGTGACACTGGGCGAGTATCTCGGTGTTTTGGTCGATGTGCCTGAAGCGGTCATGCCTGAAGATGCGCTGGACAAAGCTTTGCAGTCCGTCGCTGAATCGAAATCTTCGATGGCGCCCGTACCGTCTCGCGAAGTAAAGATGGGCGACACTGTTCTCATGGATTTCGAGTGCAAAGTGGACGGCGCAGTCGTGGAAGGCGGAAAGGCGCAAGGACTCTTGCTGGAGCTGCGCGAAGGCGCTTTTCTGGAAGGCTTTTGCGAACAAGTAGCAGGCAAGATGCCCAATTCCGATTTTGAAGTGGAAGCGAAATTCCCGCCTTCATACAGAAACAAAGAGTTGGCTGGAAAAGACGCTAAATTCAGTGTTTCGCTTAAAGAAATCAGAGAGCGCACAATTCCTGATGTAAATGAAGAACTGGCCAAAGAAGTCGGTTATGAAAATCTCGACCAGCTCAAAGACTTCCTCAAAGAGCGCATTCAAGAAGAGATTAAGCAAGAAAACGATATGCGCGCTCAACGCTCTGTTGTAGATGCGGTGGTCGCTCAAGCCAAAGTAGATATTCCGGAAACGATGATCGAGCGAGAGCA
>JADZFV010000136.1 GCA_020854255.1 Candidatus Melainabacteria bacterium
CGCCTCCCAATGTGATATTCATCCTGGCCACGACAGAAGAACACAAAGTTCCGCCCACCATCATCAGCCGCTGCCAGCGTTTGATGTTCAAACTTATAAACCATGATGAGCTGGCGGTTTATCTCAGACATGTGGCCACACTAGAAAACATCAACATCGACGATCCGGCCATTGACCTGATCGCCAGACGCTCCGGTGGTGGTCTCAGAGATGCGCTCGGACTGCTCGATCAAGCCTCGCTTCTGGCGACAACGGAAAAACAAGTTCAGCTCGACGATTTGCTCTTGCTTTTGGGATCGGTAAAAGAAGATGTTCTTCTCGAATTCAGCAAAGCAATTAAAGAAGGCGCAGCCGAGCCCGTTTTGCAGGCTGCCGGCAGCCTGCTGGGTGAAGGACGAGAACCGGCACTTATAGCTCTCGAGCTTTCCAAACATTTTCTCAATCTGGCCAAAGCCCAATTGAAAATCCCCGTGCTCGGCTCACCATCATATTTGCAAGCCTTGAGTGCACAGTCTCAATTGTTCGACAAGACAGAACTGGCACAAATGATCGAACGATTGTCAGCGCTCGAGCAGGGTTGCCGTCGCTCGACGCAATCCGCGCTAACCCTTGAAATAGGCTTACTGGCGCTCTGTCACAGACTTGAAATTACAGAGCTCAAACAACTGAAAGAAAAGGTAAACGACCTGGAGTCTAGAATGGCATCGGGCGCGCCACTACAGGCGATGCCAACACAAAGAGCGGCGACACGCCCTCCTGTGGCACAGCAGCCTCATGCACAAGCTCCGGCAGCCGCCCATGCAAGTGCGCCTGCACAAATAGCGCCGGTTACAGCCACCGCGCCTGCTCCATCAAATGCCGCGGCTGCTGCAAATGCACATACAGCCGCTCAAACAACTGCGCCAAAAGAAAAAGAGCACAGCGCAGGCACCTCCACAACAGCTGTGGTCACAGCCGAACCAGATTCGAAAAATGAATCTTCAGAAGCATCGCTTCCTCAAGAAAATGTCATTGCCGATACGGTCATTACTTATGAAGAATCGGAAGAAGCAGAACCAATTGCCGCTGTCGCACATACAGAGATCGATGAAGTATGGTCGGCGCTGTTGGATCAATTGCAAGAGCGCCACACACCCACTTACTCGCTACTTCAGTCAATGTGCACTCCGCTTACCCTGACACGAGACGAGCTTGTCATCGGTGTCAAAGAGATGCTGCAAAAAAGCCTCGAGAGCAAAATCGAGCATATAAGATCTGCCGCTCAAGCAGCCACAGGGCGAGACCTTTTGGTAAAGATCAAACCCATGACAGGGACGAGCGAACCCAAAGCAAAACCTAAGGCGCAGGCTTCGGGTATTTCGCCGGGAAAGCCGGCGGCTCGGGAAACGGCGGCGGAGCGACCTGACGTCTCTGCCCACAGTGCCATGAGCAGCAACGAATCACAAAAGCTTCAAAACAAGCACACTGCGCTCAGTCCTGCAAAACCAACCAAAGCACCGCCAGGCGAGCCAGGCGAAAAAGGAACTCTTGTGAAGGAGGCATACCGCCTCTTTGAAGGACCAGGCTCGAGAGAGTTTGCCGACAATAGCTGAGGGCTGGCTATTGCCTTCAGGCGATTTGAAACGGACCGCAAGGAAGTGGCTCGCCGTAAGCTTCATCCACTTCGGAAACCTGAACATTGACTTTGTCGACGCGGGCATAAGCAGGACCTTTCTTGCACCAGGCAATTAATTCGTTTACAACATTTTCCGGGCCTGCCGCCACAGCCTCCACCGTGCCATCAGGCATGTTTTTCACCCAGCCGGAAAGACCCAGTTCACGCGCCTTTTCGCGAGCAGACTGGCGAAAAAAGACGCCCTGCACGCGCCCGTGAATTTTGAGCTTGGCCAAAACCTGCATCGCTTACTTTCTCCTTCGGAGGTTCTCCCGGAACTTCTCAAGTGGACAGACTTTTTACGACCACCCTAGAATAATAATTTTCACCATTCAGTAAAAGCAGTTAAGATATGAGAAAGGCTCCTGTATTTCCCTTGAAATGGGGTATCTAAGCATTAGGGCTTATGGCAATCTGTTTTAGCCCGAGCAGGCGAACGGAAAAACTGGCAACAAATGGTGAACGAAACTATCGGCAAAATGGAAGTCGACAAAGAAACTGTGCTGGCTGCTATAAAGGCAGTCAAAGAAAAGGGCTTGGATATCAATCCTTTCACAGTCGCCGATGAGGCGAAAGTCGGTGCGCAGGCGGTTTATAGCCAGAGCGAGTACATGAATTTGATCGTCGAGGAGCGAGGCAGCCCGCTCGTAGTCAATGTTGACGAAGTTGCAGAGCTGAAAAAAGAGTTAAAGGGTCTGGAAAGCCGTGTTCGCCAGCTGCAGATTCAAAATGAAGTATTAACGATGCAACAGCAAACCCAGTACGAGCTGGGTCACAAGCTGGGTGTTATCGAAGGGAAAAAACTGAAAGCTCAGGAAATTGCCGCGCAAGAGGCAGCCAAAGCGCTTGCCGGCGACGGCGATATTGATTTGGAGATGGAGCGCAAAGAAAGTAAGCGTGCCTCTGCGACCGAAACCGGCGAGTCCAACGTCATCCAACTTTCCGACACCAACTATGTTCCGGAGCTTATTGGGCAGGCTCCCGAGGCTCCCGAGCCGCCCGCGCTGGCCCAAATGCCCCATGAAGACGAAGGCTGGGATACGCCGGAAGTGGTCGGAGAAGCCGAATTGCTGGCGGAAGCGCAAGAGCCGCAAGAGGAAACGCCTGATGTAGCCGCTTATCATGAGCCGGCTGCCGTCATGGAAAGTCTCAAGGAAGCGGAGTCCGAAGCCAATTTCCCGGCTGAAGAGCTGGAAGCCGGCATCCCCACGGCTGTTTTCTTGAGCGCAGTCGAGGATATGAGCGAGACATTCGGCGACAGCTATTCGCAAAAGGTTTTCAATGCCGCGCGCTCTGGACCTTTTGTGGCAAGCGAATTCAATCCGATGCTGGAGCTATCCTGGAAAGACCTTGAAACTGTCTACCATTTCAGAGCCAAGTCATTGAAAGACTTTTCCAGACAGATTCAGCAAAACCAGCCCCCACCGCCGCCTGCCCCACCGCCACCTGCCAAGCAAAACGTGCGGTTGCCTCTCGAGTTCGAAGGCAACGGCGATCTCGACGAGCGCCACATCGACGAAATTACCCCTTTGCCGTCGGAAACCTTGACCGGCGAAAATTGGGACCGCTTCGAGGACGCGCAAACACAGCAATCTCTCGGCGGCGAATCCTATATACAGCATCCGGATGAGACTACCCTGGAGCCGCAAGCACTGGAAGCCGAATCGGTGCAAGAATTTGACAACACGCAAGCAGAGCCAGCAGCTGGCGGATTCGACCTCGACTCGATGGACATATTTGAAGGTCTTGACGACTATGGCAATCTGGAAGACATAGAAATCATCCAGGACGTGCAATTGACGCAGGAAGGCAACGCCCCGTCCGATGACGAACTGAGAGATTTGATTAAAAATCGCATCAAACAGGCCAAGGAAGTCGTAGCCGAGCCCCCCCCGGGTGCCGCCCTCAAAGAAGAGCCGAAAGGATTGGGCAGCAAGTTCATCGGCGGCAAAGCCAGACCGAAGCCGGGCGAGACCGGCCAGGCTCAGGCAGATGCGCCGCCTGCCGGCTCCGGGCCGGCTCCGCCCCCAGCGGCAGGAGGCACTCCACCACCGCCTGCTCCCCAACCCCAGGCAGGTCAATCGCCGGGCGGGCCTGGTTTTGTCCGTCAAGTGCCGCCGGAAATTCGCAAAGCCTGCATGCTTCTTGGCGTAAGACCGGAAGAAATGACCATAGAATCTGTTACGGATGCATGGAAGAGGCAAATAACCAGTCCTGGTGTGCATCCCGATCAAGGCGGCGACACAGAATCAGCTATTTACCTAAATACTGCCAAGGACACTGTTCTTAGATGGCTGTATGATCAGGCGCCAAAGCTCGGCAAGAAATGGGGTCCAGGTGGTCCCAAGAGCGGTCCGGGCAGCAAGCCCGGATCAACCGGCAAGGGTCCAACACCCGAAAAATAGCGGCAAAAAATAGATAAAGAGACGCTGAGAGGCATCCATGACCAAGCATGTGGTCGCCATAGTTGGGCGACCAAACGTCGGTAAATCAACTTTCTTCAACCGCTGCGTCGGTGCAAAGCACGCCATCGTCGACGACCAGCCAGGCGTGACGCGCGATCGCATATACCGAGAAACCGAATGGTCCGGGCAGGAATTCGTGCTTGTAGATACCGGCGGCATCCTTACCGAATCGGTGGACGAGATCACTACTCAAGTTTACGATCAGGCGGCAATGGCAGTCGTCGAGGCGGACTTGATTATCTTCATGGTGGACGGCAAAGCCGGGTTGAACGGCGCCGACGAGGATGTGGCCAATCTATTGCGGCGGTCGAAAAAGCCAATAATTCTGGCAGTCAATAAGATAGACGATCCGAAAGACGCGCCCAATGTGCTCGAGTTTTACCAGCTCGGTCTGGGCGAACCAGTCCCGGTTTCGGCCATGCGCGGCTCCGGAGACGTCGGCGACATCCTCGACAAAATCATCAGATTGCTTAATCCGGAACAGGCACTCGAAAAGAAAAACGGCAAGGTCAAAAAGTCAAAAACCGCACGGCTTGCTGACGCGGAAGTTGCCGAAATTCAAAAGAAGGCGGAAGAAGCAAAACTTTCGGAAATCAAAAGCAAAATTGCCATCGCCATCGTCGGCAAACCGAATGTAGGCAAATCTTCTATAGTCAATGCAGTAATCGGCGAGAAGCGCTCCATCGTTGACAGCGTTCCCGGCACCACCCGCGATGCTATAGACACGACCATATTTTATAAGGGTCGCGAGCTGACACTTGTAGATACCGCCGGCATCAGGCGCAAATCCAAGGTGGATTACGGCGTTGAAGCCTTTTCCGTGGTGCGCTCCCTGAGGGCCATATCACGCTCTGAAGTTGTCGTTTTTGTCTTGGACGCCACCCAGGAAATATCCGATCAAGATCAAAAAATCGGCGCCAAAATTGACGAAGCCGGGCGCGCCTGCGTAGTTGTCGTCAACAAATGGGACTTAATTGAAAACAAGACTTCCAAATTGATGAATGAATTTACCGAAAAGGTAAAAACCGATTTGCGCATGCTCGCCTTTGCGTCAGTAGTATTCACAAGCGCTCAAACCAAACAAAGGTTGACGAAGATTCTCGATGTCGCCGAAGCTGCTTACGCCGAAACGCAACGGCGCATCTCAACCGGACTGCTCAATCAAGTTCTGGCTGAGGCGGTAGCGCTGGTTCCGCCGCCCTCCGGCAAACGCGGCAAGCGCTTGAAAGTCTATTACGGCACACAAGTTTCGGTTGGTCCGCCGACATTTATTTTGTTCGTCAATGACAGCAAATTATTGACCAACAGCTATAAAGTGTACTTAGAGAGAAAATTGCGTGAGTCTTTCGGATTCGTCGGCACACCGATCCGTATCGCCACCAGAGACAAGAAGGAGAAATAAATCCTTTGGCGACTTTCATTTTGATGATTGCAATTGCTTATGTGGCCGGCTCCATTCCCACCGGGTATTGGGTGGCTAAAGCGGTTAAAGGCATCGACATTCGCGAGCACGGCAGCAAATCTACCGGTGCTACAAATGTACTGCGCTGCGTCGGCAAGGGTCCGGCGCTGTTTGTTTTTCTCTTCGACATTTTCAAAGGATACGCGCCGGTTGCTGCCGCAGCCTACTGCGAAGGCGGCAGGCCAGATTGGGCGCTCTTCGGCATCACCCATGTGTGCGCGCCCCTTTGTGCCCTGGCAGCTTTGATCGGGCACAGCAAATCGATCTTTCTCGGACTTCAAGGCGGCAAAAGCGCCGCCACCGGTCTGGGCACAGTAATTGCTCTGAGCAATCCGGTGGGAGCCTTGCTTTTTGCCACATGGCTTCTGGTTTTGTGGGCAACAAAAATTGTTTCGGTTGCGTCGATCGCGGCAGTCTGGCTCCTGCCTGTTTATTTCTACTTGCTCAAATGCCCGCCCGCTCAAGTGGCTTACGGCGTCATGGCCCTTATTTACGTGACATTGAGGCACAAAGCCAATATCAAGAGATTGCTGGACGGAACCGAGCCTAAAGTGGGTCAGAAAGCCAAGGCTGCCGCTGCCGCGTTTGATGGGCAGAAAAAAACGGCGACGACTGAATCTCAATCTTCTGAAGAGTCATCAAAAGAATCTAACGAACCAGAGGACTCAAAACGCTCACGCGAGAGTCTTCAGAGCTAACGGCTCGGATAAAGATTATGCCAATAAGCCGAACTTTTGGTCACACAAAGATTCGCTCAGTGCAGAGGAAAAATTCAAAGGACATGCAGAAAAAAATTGAATTCACAAAATACTGGTTGACTGCCGCAGCGTGTTTTATATTGACTCTTGCCGCTGATTCAAGTTCGATTGCCGCTCCGGCAGTCGATCTGAAAAGAGTATCGGCACATCAATCCAGCAGCCTGACACCGGATGAAGCGATTACCATCCGCGTGTACAAAAGCGCCAACAAAGGCGTAGTAAACATCGCATCGAGCGCGGCATCAGAGGACATTTACTACAATCTCGCCCCGAAAGAGGGCGCCGGCTCTGGAATCATCATCGGCAACGACGGGCTTGTCCTGACGAACAATCACGTTGTGGAAGGATTCCAGAATATCCGCGCTACTTTGTGGGACGGAACCGTGCTGCCCGCAACCGTTGTCGGCGTAGATCCAGACAGCGATCTGGCTGTCCTGAAGGTAACTGTTCCAGCCGATAAGAAGTTGACCCCAATTCCGTTTGGAGATTCGTCGAATCTGGAAGTAGGTCGCCGCGTGTTTGCTATCGGCAACCCATTTGGTCTGGAGCGCACCCTGACTCAAGGCATTGTCTCCAGCATGGGACGAACGATGCGCACAGAGAACGGACGATTGATCAAAGGGATCATTCAAACTGATGCGGCCATCAATCCAGGCAATTCGGGTGGTCCTTTGCTCGATACAAGCGGCCGATTGGTCGGCATCACTACAGCAATTCTGTCGCGCACGGGGCAATCGGCAGGCATCGGTCTGGCCATTCCCGTAAATGTGGCGAAACGTATCGTGCCTGAATTAATCGCCCATCACCGCGTGATCAGACCGGACCTGGGCATTCTTGTCGTCGCACCGCTCGACAGCGGCTTGCGCATCATCAAGCTCGATCCCCGAGGACCAGCGGCACAGGCCGGACTTTCCGGACCTAAAGTAGTGGTTTATCAACAAGGACCATTTACTTTTAGAGCACTTGACGTCAATCAAGCCGACGTCATCCAGGCTATAGATGACCGCACTGTCCGCACTGTAGACGAATTGTGGACGGTAATCGAGGCAAAAAAACCTGGGCAACTCGTGACCTTACAGATTTTACGAGGCGGGCGGCCGATGAAAATTCCAGTAAAATTGTCGGTCATAGGTCAAGCCTGACCACACTGAGGAGAACAAGTTGTCAAGAATACTCGTTATTGACGACGATGCTGCAATCGCTGAACTCGTCAAAATCAACCTGGAACTTTTGGGACATCAAGTAACTACAGCAAGCGACGGTCACAAAGGATTGGCACTGGCGCAACAAAATCGTCCCGATCTCGTTGTTCTTGACGTCATGATGCCTGACCTGGACGGCTTCACCGTCTGTCAAAGGCTGAGGCAAAATCCTCAGACGCATCCAATTCCCATTCTTATGCTTACGGCTCTTGGCATGACCAAGGACAAGGTCTCGGGCTTCGATGCAGGCGCCGACGACTATCTGGTCAAGCCTTTCGAAATTCCCGAGCTGCAGGTGCGCATCAGAGCCCTGCTCAGACGCTCGGGTGGAGTACCGCAATCAGCCACTCTGCCGGAAATTTTACACGCAGGTGAAATCACTCTCATACCGGAGAACCTTCAAGCGAAGGTGAAAGACAGGATGGTCAAACTGACGCCTACAGAATTTGAAATTCTTCACTGCCTGATGCAGCATCACGGTCAGACAGTCTCCACAGGCAAGCTCCTGGAGGAAGTCTGGGGTTATGCACCGGACGATGATGTAGATACGATTCGCGTACACATCCGACACCTTAGAACGCGTTTAGAAACACCCGATCGCAAATACATCAAAACCGTATA
>JADZFV010000137.1 GCA_020854255.1 Candidatus Melainabacteria bacterium
GCAAGTCGTTTGTTCAACAATGGCCAGTCCAAGCAAAACTGACGCTGCAATCATAAGAGAGAAGCCCAGTGATTTTTTCATAAGTCCTCGAAATTACCTGCCCATTCCCAATTGCTGAGCGGTTTGGAATACTTTTCCTTCAGTCAGGATCGAAGGTGCGATGATCACCTCGACTTGCTGCATTTCTGCCAAATTCGAGGCACCTAGCGTTCCCATACTGGTTTTCAGTGCTCCGACCAGATTTTGCGAGCCGTCGTCAGTGCGAGCCGGTCCGGTCAAAATCTCAGCAAGTGTAGCTGACGTGCCCACCTTGATTCTTGTTCCACGGGGCAAAACCGGGCTGGGAGTGGCCATTCCCCAGTGGAAGCCGCGTCCTGGCGCTTCCTTGGCTCGAGAAAAGGGCGAGCCGATCATGGCCGCGTCCGCGCCGCAGGCGATCGCTTTGCAGATGTCTCCGCCCACGCTCATGCCACCATCGGCGATGATGGTCGGCGCGACTCCGTGTTTTTCGGCATATGTTTGCTTGGCCGCTGCGCAGTCGGCAATGGCTGTCGCCATCGGTACTCCGATACCAAGCACCCCGCGCGATGTGCAGGCGGCACCCGGTCCGACGCCTACCAGAATGCCGGCAACACCTGTTTCCATAAGCTCCAGGCAAGTTTGATATGTGACGCAATTGCCGACCAAGACAGGACAACCGATCTTGTGGGTGAATTTGTTTAGATTGAGGCTTGGCTGTCCCAGAGCGGATTTGTGCTCGAGACCGGTGACCGTGGATTGGACGACAAGTACTCCCAGTCCGGCTTCAACCGCAATCGGACCGTATTTTTCAGCCCAGTTGGGCGTCACGGAGGCAGCGACAAGCACGCCGCCCTTCTTAATCTCTTCGATCCGCCTGGCGATCAGATGTTCTTGAACCGGTGCTGTATATAGCTTTTGCATGAGTTGCACAAAGCTGTCCTTGTCGCTATCTGCAATTTCGGCGTAGGCTTCGTCGGTGTTTTCATACCTGGTCTGCAGACCTTGCAGGTTCAAGACTCCCAGAGAGCCGAGTTTGCCCAGCTCGATCGCCATCTTCACGTCAACGCAGCTGTCCATGGCGCTGGCTACAATCGGAATTGCCAGTTTGTGATAACCGAGTTTGACCGAGACATCGCAGATTTCAGGATCGCAAGTCAACGAACCGGGCACCAGGGCGATTTCATCGAAGCCATAGGCGCGCCTGGTTCGCTTTCCCAGCCCGATCATCATTCCGCCTTGTCCGAGCCTTTCCTGGTATTCAAGCGACTTGCTGCTGGTCATTTCGAACCGCCTTTGATTTCTTTGTAGGGGCTACGCCATGCGTGGCCCGGTCTTGGGATTTCCTTGGTGGACATCGTGGACTCTAACCACGGACCCTACCTGCATTTATGTCACGAACGTCATTCTAGGTGTATTCTTCTTTCTTAGTAATTAGTTTGCCACATAGCTTACCAGTCAAGTGCCTGGTCCTTTCTACTTTAAATCCACTTTGAGAGCGAACCTTCACAGATGAAACCACTCACCGTCATTGGGCTCAACTCCGGCACGTCCATGGATGGCATAGATGCCGCGGTATTTCGGATAGAGCCGGTAGGCAGCGGTCATGTAAACGGGTCTGAAGATTCGACACCGGCGCTCAAATTCACCATGTTGGGCAGCACGCTCTATCCATTTGAAAGCAGGTTTCGCGAGCGCCTGATGAAGCTAGTCGGCAAAGGGACAGCCACCCTGGAAGAAATGTGTTTGCTCAATGCTTCTCTCGGTGAGATTTTTGCCGATGCGGTCGTGCGATTGCTCAAAGAAAGCGGTTTGACGAAACGCGATGTGGATTTGATAGGCTCGCATGGGCAGACGATCTGGCATTGCCCGGACGCTAAGTCTTTATGGGGGACCAGCGCAGCCGGAACACTGCAACTCGGTGAGCCATCAGTGATTGCACTGCGCACCGGCATTCCCGTGGTCGCCGATTTCCGCACGGCCGATGTTGCTGCCGGCGGTCAAGGCGCGCCCCTGGTTTCCTTTGCTGATGCGGTTCTCTTCGGGCAAGACCACAAGGCAACAGGAGTCCTAAATATAGGCGGCATAGCCAATCTGACTGTGATCGACGATCACGGAAAGGCAGTGGCTGCTTTTGATACGGGGCCCGGCAATATGCTCATCGATCGCGCTTGCCAGTTGTTTTTCAATTGCGAATATGACGAAGACGGCAAGATCGCCTCCCGCGGAAGAATTGTAGAACCATGGTTGAAGGAGCTGAAATCGCACGCCTATTTCCAGCGCCGCCCGCCAAAAACCACAGGTAGAGAGCTTTTCGGATTTGGCTATTTCGATCGGGTATTGGTTCGATATATCGAACGCGAAAGGGTTGCCAAAGAAGATGTGGTGAAAACGCTCACCGCCTTTACCGCCTCTACAATTGCTGACGGATACGGCGATTTCGTCATGCAAACAACCAAAATAGAACGGCTGGTATTGGGCGGTGGCGGCACTTTCAATGATGAACTCGTCAAACTGTTGAAAAGCTACTGGCCCAACGAAATATCAGTCGCCAGGCACGAAGACTACGGCATCTCCACCAAGTACAAAGAAGCGCTGCTCTTTGCCCTGCTTGCCTACACCACATACTTCGGCATCCACAACAATGTGCCGATCTGCACCGGCGCCACCCGCCCGGTATGCCTTGGAAAGCTGGTCCGCGCCTGAATTGGGATGATGGCATGCATCCACCGAGTGGTAGGCGCGATGCCATGCATCCACCGAGTTGTAGAGGGGCGATGCCATGCATCGCCTGGTATTTTATTGGTCGACGCGTGGTTTCGCCCCTGCAGAGCCGGTCTTGGATAGAGGAAAGCCTGGTGAGAGTTTGGAAATTTGCAGATCTGGTATGTTCAACTCGGACGCCTGTGACCCAATTGGGCGATGCATGGCATCGTCCCGACAGAATCACTAGCGCCCGTATTCACTAATGCCGCTGGAGTAAAGCGAAATGCCTTCTACCGACACGGACCTCGTGCTGCATTTGCCGGAAGAGATCAATTACGAATGCACCGGATGCGGCAAGTGCTGCGGGGGCTGGTCGGTGCCCATGACGCAAGACGATTATGAGCGAATCGCCGGTGTAGACTGGAGCCAGTATGACGATCGCTATCAAATGCAGTCGCTGTTTCGCGAGTTGAAGCCCTATGAATCAGCAGGCACACCATATGCATACGCAATCAAAGAAGGCGGCGATGGTCACTGTCCGTTTCTCAAAGACAACCTTTGCTTCATTCACTCAAAGCACGGCTCGACTTTCAAACCTTCGATTTGCCAATTGTTTCCCTATTGCTTTAATGAGACTCCGAGCGGCATTTATGCGACCGTCAGTTTTGTCAGCATGGGTGTCGTCAATAATTCCGGTAAGCCATTGACGGAACAACGTGACTATCTCGAGTCAAAGCTGCAAGAATTCAAAACGCTCTTCCCCGATCATCACCCTAACTGGTCGAACCTGAAACTGGCTGTTGATAAGCCGCTCGAGTGGGAGGAATATTTGAAAATCGAAGCAGAGATGTTGAAAATTTGGAGCGAGCGCGAAAAGCCTCTCGACGATCGCTTTCTGGAAATTTCCGACATGCTCGTCTCCAAGTTTAAAGGCACGCCTGTGGTGCCGCCTGCAAACCCGGGCAGCATGAAGTCTCTTGATAAAAACCTTCTTGTCGCTCTATATAAGATCTACTTCCCTTCTAAAAAGCTTGGGAGAGGAGAAGGTGATTTCAACGCCGGTCGTTTTACTTATCAGATGGTGTTCGAAGGCATATTTCCAGGGCTCAGGCTGAGGACGCCGACTAAGTCATTTGGCTTCGAAGAGCTGGCAAAGATTGAATTCCCTGAGGACAAAGACGTCGAAGACTTGATCTATCGCTACTTCCGCTCACGCATTTTCGGCAAACTCTACTTTGGCGCCGGCTTCGGCCAACTGAGCTTGATTACGGGATTTCATCATTTACTTATTACATATGTACTAATGAAAGAGAATGCAAAAATAGTGGCATTGTCGCGTGGTGCGGGGGCTCCGAGCTATCTGGATGTAGTGGTTGCGGTGCGCACTCTGGAAAAACGCCTGGGTGAGACATCCGTAGGCGGGTATGCGGCTGCGGTTTTAGAACTGCTGCTCTTTAGCCCTGGCCGCATGCGGCGCATCCTCGCCAACACCTGACGCTTGTTTTCGTGGTGGCACACCGCATGTGGAGCGACCCTTCTTTTGCTCACTCTATGCGCCGTCTTTTGCTCGTTCTATGCGCCTTTTATGCGCATCCGCTGCTGCTTTCGGAGATTCGGTCGCATGCTATGCGACCCCACGCCCTCTCTTGTCCGGCGCGCTTCTCTATATAGAGACAGGCGCCCTTCAAATTTCCTCGAATTCGTAAATGCCTGAATTGGTGGGCGATTCCTGTCTTGTCCGTCGGTCTAACTGTATTCCGGACAACATTTTGCTGGTTGACTTCCCTCTGGTTATCTTGTAATCTAGCGCCACTGATTCCAAGAGGTCGCACTTTTCGCGACCCGTTATTAAAGACCATACTTACTAAACTTTGAATAACCGAACTGGCAGGAGGTTCTCCCATGATCCGCAAACTTACTATGTCTGCTCTCGTCGTCGCCGCCCTCGCAATGAATGTTCCAGCATTTGCGCAACAAGGATCTCCTGGTGGAGATCAGTTTAGTTCTGCTGGTGACTCAGGTATGTTCAGTTCCACACAAGGTGGAAGCGCACAATCCAACACCGGATCGCAAACACAACAAGAAGCAGACAGCCAAGC
>JADZFV010000138.1 GCA_020854255.1 Candidatus Melainabacteria bacterium
CCCCCCGCTTTCAAAGTGATGCTCCGCTGCTTTATCAGCCTCAGCCCAACAACCTCTCAACATCAGCGCAATGTCTAGGCGAGCGACGATACCCGGCCGCTCTCAACGGGTAAACCGATGTAAGTGGCCTGTGGATTTAGTTTGATAGGCACAAGTGACGCCGGCAGCTTCCAGGCGGGCAAAGGATCAGGACGTAAGCGTGACATCAGTATTTCGCAAACCGAATACCAATATCAGACTGGGTGAAATTTGCCTGCAGGCGGGAATGCTGACGCAAGACCAGTTGCAGGAGGCGATCCGCCACTCCAAGGGCAAGCGCCTGCAGATTGGACAAATTCTGGTTATGTGCGGCTTTTTGACCCCGCGCGATTTGCAGTCGGTCTTGCAAGCACAATCGATGATTCGCGACAAATCAATAGACTTCAACCTGGCTATTCGCTGTTTGAAGATAGCCTTCAAAATGGGCTCGACCTTTGGCGAGGTCCTGGACAACCATGAAGAAGCCCCGGCCAGAAAAGCGCCTACCGGGCGGCTCGGCGAACTGTTGCTGGAGGCAGGAGTCTTGCGATGGGAACAGCTTTCCAAAGCGATGGAACAGAGTTTGCAGACCGGTCTTCCCTTAGGCCGCATGCTGGTCTTACATCAGGTAATGACCGATGCGGTATTGAATGCAGTCCTCGATATTCAAGTCAGGCTGCGCGATGAGATGCTATCTAGAGAAGAGGCAGTCAACGCCGTGCGGCTGGCAGCCGGTTTGCCGTCCAGCTCCGGAGAAACATCCGTAGCGGACAAACCGTCGCAGGATGGTCCGAGGCGGCGTGGAATCAGGCTTGGCGAACTACTGGTCCTTTCCGGAGCCTTGACGGAAACCGATGTGATGAACGCACTCGAGTGGGGTCTTATCAATCAGCAGGCGATCGGTCAGGTTTTGATTAATCGCTCTTTGATCACGACCGAGCTTCTGGAAGCGGCGCTCAAACTGCAAAAGAGTGTCGATGAAAGCCAACTCGATGCTTTGAATGCAGCCGAATGCCTGGGGCAAATTCATGAGTCCAAAGTCTCTCTGGAAGAGGCTCTCGAAAATGCCAAAGTCGAGCGTCCGGATTTCAAGCCATCTCTTTCATACGAAAAGCTTTTGACCCTGGCTCGCGTCGTCAATCAGGAAGACATTCAGGCTGCTTTCGACCTCAGCTCGAAAAGCCCGCAAATTGTCGGAAAAGTGCTTGTTCTGACGGGCTACTCAGATGCGCCCACAGTTCAAGCCACTTTGCGCTGCTATCAACTGCTCGCCAAAGGCTGGATTTCGCAGGACGACGCGGTTGCGGCCCTGGATTATTGCCTTCACCATCGGCAAAACAAGAAAATCAATTTCGACATGGCCGTCAAAGAGCTTGGCTGGAGCCCGAATAAGCGCTTGCGCATGGACGGAGAAGCGGCAGCCATTCCGGAGCTGGTTTCTGATTCGCCCTCCTTGCCCACCGTCCAAGACGAATTAGAAAGTGCAATTCCGGTAAACAAAGCCGAAGAGATAAAAGAAGTTGCCGTCGACAAACGCCGCAAGTTCAGTGAGACAATCTTGCCGGAAGATGCCAAGGCAATGCAGCTGGCAAACCTGGTCAAACAGGGTATCTCCGGCAAAAAACCGGAGGACGCCGACGAGGAAGAAGAGGTAAGCGATCAGAAGACAGCGCTCGCTAATGCATTTGTCCGGCTGGCACAGAGCTATTGCGATCAAGGAAACTATGTCGAAGCGCAGCAAGTCTTCGAGCGCATTCTCGTCAATCGGCTCAACGAATTGGGACCGAACAATGTGGAATTGACTACGGACTTGACCAATCTGGCAGCCGTTTTGTGCGTGCAAGGGAAATTCAATCAAGCCGAACCATTCATGCGAAGAGCAGTCTGGGTACTGGAAAACGCAGATATTCCCGCACCGCTCAGACTGGCCGATGCGCTCAGCATGCTGGGAGAAATCTATTTCCGGCAAGACAAATTCGGCGAAGCGGAATCTCCAGTAACCAAGGCACTTCACCTACGCCAGGGAAATCTGCCAGCCGATCACACCGATATTGCCGACTCGCTTTCCAGCCAGGCAAAACTGCTGAGAAAAACTGGAAAAGTCGCAGAAGCAGAAAAAGTCTACGCCATAGCGCAGCAAATTCTCAACAGAAAACAAGATCAGGCAACCGTGTCCAACTAGATTTTTGCAGCTATAAATCAAACTCATTTTGCGTCAAAAAGAACCTCTACTAACATCACTAGTTACTCTTTTCTTATCGGTTGTAGTAAAGGCTGCTTGACAGTCAAAATGAACTCATCTATTTTATATTCAGTCGTAGAAACATTCGTTGAAAATCGCCTGCTTCACACCTGCCGTGAAAATAACTGGCCGGTGGCTGACACAACCACACAGGTTTAAAATGGCTTTTGGTGCTGCTTTCCGAATGCAAACAGCGACCAAACCGAGGAATGACCAGGGTTTTCTCAGGCAAGTACAAATTTACGCGGACAGAAAAGGCGACAGGCAAACCAAGATCTTGCCCCAAGAACTGGGGCGATTCCATCCGGAATTATGGGGTAGCCCGCCCGAGAAAGCCAGAACCGAGCCAGATTATTAAAGGGGTATCCAAGATCAAATTCTGGGATGCGATTGGCATTTAAAAAGGGGCACCCATGAGCAGTGATTGTCTTAGTAGGCTGGCAAAAAAGGGGGAGTGCCCGGAGACAAGAGAGAAAGTGCCGAAGTCAAAAAAGGGGGAGGCAGTAGCCTTCAACCTCCACAAGGCTGGGTAAGATTACAGGGTGCCGCCGGAGTCCTCTGTAGTTTGTGTAGTCTGTCCAGACAAATGCCCCCAAAGCTTTCAACAACCGAGAGAAAAAGCAAAGAAGAAGATTCAGCGTTTTTGGAAAAACAAGAGCGCCGTTGTCACAAAATCTGGGACAGCATTTTGAAAGCCCGCCAGTCCAACGACGAAAAGCGGCAAGAAGAGCTGCTGAAAGCCTGCCTGGCCATTTGTGAAAAGTTTGAAGAATGGCATTCAATGAGAATCTCTACAGAGATTGCTCTGGCGTCCTTATACGCATCACAGTCGCGATTTGAAGATTGTGCTCCATTTTTGGATAGCGCTCTGGCGCATATCAGAACCCATCATAAACAGAGCTATGAGTTTTTCACAGACACCTACCTGCATGCCAGCGTTTGCTACCGAATTATGGGGCGCTATCGCGAAGCGGAGCGCCTGGCTCGGGCGGCACTGAAAATAATCGAAGAACGTAAGCTCAAGGACTGGTTAGTTGATTGCCATGAGGCCTTGTTTTTGTGCCGCTATACGCAAGCCTGCGAACTGATGGGCACGCGAAAATATAAAAAAGCCCAAGAGGTATTCGAGCGCGCTCTCGACAATGTAAAACCGGCCGGCTTTCAACGCCTCTGGCGAGAAGGTATGGTGCGCTGTTGCGTAGGCGTTTGCGCCGGATTGCAAAATCAAAATACTTACGCTATCGAACAATTTGAGGCTTCTCTTTCTTTGTTGGCGCGCGAAACAAAGCTGTCGATGCAGGATCTGCACTTTCTATTCTTCAGCATCGAAGAGCTGCTGGCCAGAACCAAGTCGAAAAGTGCGGCGCTAAAGAGAATTGTCGAAAGCAGCAAGCGTTTTTCGCAACAACTACGCAAGAAAGCAAAGATCGCGGCTCCCAAAAGAATTGCATGCTCGATGAAATTGCATGGCAAAACTTTTCAAGATCCTTATCAATGGCTCGAGTCAGTTGACTCCGAGGATGTAATCAATTGGTCGCGTCGCGAAAACGATTATGCCGAGCTGTTTCTCTGCACACTGGCGAATAAGGCGGCCATTCATAGAGCGATCGATTCCAGTGTTATCCGCGACAAACCTACCGTTCCAGTCTCCATCAAGAAGAAGTACTACTTCGTTGCCGATCTTAAAGAGTCTTCAGAAAAGGCGCTATGGACTTGCACTGCCAATGGCAAGAGAAAAAAAATCCTATTGCATCCGTCACAAGTGCTAACCGCCAACGAGGGCGGCATCACCAATTTCGTCGTCAGTCCCAACGGGCGGCATGTCGCCTATGGTGTGACCCGGGGCGGCTCAGAATGGCAGACCTGGCGGGTCTTCGACTTGACCACAAAGAAAAAATTGCCTGACGTCCTGACCGGATTGATTCACGAATATGTGCTCTGGATGCCGGGAGGCAAGGCTTTCATGTACATCCGGCATAGCCAGCCCAAGCATAAAAGTAAGCGAGCCGAATTGCTCAGATTTCCAGCCATCTACCTGCATCGTGTCGGCACCAAACAATCGAGCGACAAGCTTATCTACAGGCGCCTGGATAAACCGAACTGGTACATCGGACCATCGGTTGCACTGGGCGGAAAACTGGCTGTGCTCACCAACTGGACTGAGGAAGCCGACAAAAGCATTGTCCTGGCAAAGGCACTGCTCAAATCCGGAGCGGCCAAAGAACGCCTAATTCCTGTTTTTCCTGAGGGAGATGCAGCCTACCGCTATTTCACATCCAGAAAGGGCCGGCTTTATTTCATCACGGACAAAGACGCCGATCGCGGTCGCATAATTTCGGTGGCTGCAGATCTAGCCAGAGGACACATCTCAAAGCCGTCCGAAGCCATCAAAGAGAAGAAATTTCTCCTTGACTCCGCCTACGAAGGCACAGACCATCTGCTTATCCAGTATCTCGAAAATGGTTTCTCCAGAGTGCGCAAATTTGACTGGAAGACGCTGGCGCCGGACGGCGAGCTCAAGCTGCCTTTTGCTGGCACTGTTTCAGACATTCGCTGGGTCGGCGACGGCAACACTTATTTGATCGCCGCTACGTCTTATCTGCACCCGGAGACGGTGTTTAAGTTCGCTGCCAAGAAAAACAAACCGACGATCTTCTTCCAAAGTGAAAAGCCCGGCATTGGCCGCGGTTTCACCACAACCTCAGTAAAATACAAGAGCACGGACGGCACAGAAATTCCCATGCACCTGGTGCATAAGCGAGGCATCAAATTAGACGGCAACAATCCGGTGCTTTTGTATGTTTACGGTGGATTTGGTCGCTCTTTGACACCGGAATACACTTACGACGTGATGGCCTGGCTCAAACTGGGCGGCGTATACGCAGCACCACTATTGCGCGGCGGCGGCGAACTCGGCACTAAATGGCACACAGACGCAATTTTGGAAGGAAAGAACAAAACCATCGAAGACATCGCCGGCGCTGCCAACTTTCTGAAAAAGAACGGCTGGACAAATTCGCGAAAAATGGCTGTTTATGGCGGCAGTAACGGAGGCTTGATGGCCGCGGCAACCATCGTCCGCTACCCAAAACTGTTTGCCGCCGGCGTCATCATCAATGGACTCTATGACATGCTCAGATATCACCGCTCTACTCTTGCCTGGACGTGGCTGCCCGAATACGGCTCGGCTGACGATAAGGAGCAGTTTGAGTATCTACGCAAATACTCGCCTTTGCACAATGTGAAAACAGGGCAGAAATACCCACCTGTCTTCATATCAGCAGCCAGAGGCGATGACAGAGTCCTGCCCTGGCACAGTTTTAAATTTGCCGCTGCTTTGCGCCACGCGCAACACAACAAGGGTCTTGTTCTTCTCAGAGTGGAAGAAGAAGCTGGACATGCCTGGAGCCGTCCTTCCGATCGTGTGAAAGATCAGCTCCTCTTTCTCATGCACGTTCTCAAGATGCAGCCGCAACCGAAAGGCTAAGGTCTGCAATTTTGCCGGATCGCGCCGCTACTGCTTCGACGCATTCAGCAATCCGCGAACAAGCCTGAGGACTTTTCCGGCCTTCCATACACGAGTGTTGCTCATCTCTCCAATTGTTTGCTGCAATGAGCGCAATTCTTTCTCAAGCTGTTCGTTTGCCTCTACGAGATCTCTGTTGTGCGCAAGAGCGTACTCAGCGCGCAAGGCGACACCATGACTTCGCTTGATCAATCGGCGGATTGCTTTCTCTAATTTCGGCTCAACCCCTTTTTCGATGAGCTCATCATATGTGACAGTGGCGGCGACAAACGGCAGCTGATCTATCCTGTCCCAGATAGGAATGCTCGAATCAAATGCGGTGAAATTTTCCAACTGGCCGCAATCGTGCAAAACAGCCATTGTTCGAACACATTTAGAACATGAAGAACAGTTGCCGTGGCGAGCCTGCTCAGACCAACAAACTCGCAAATCTCGCTGAACAGTAGGCTCTGTCGAAATTCGTCTGATTCTTTCCATTCGCGTAGCGGAAGCATCACCATGCATCACTTTTAAGAGCGAAGAAGACCAGAGCGGGTCAATTTTCCAATGAGATCCCCAGAGCGATCGCCACGAACTCTGCCCCCATGACGGTGGAATCACAACTGAATGAAACTTCGTGGAAAGCAAATGCCCGATCGCGGCAAGAACTCCACCGTGTGCATCATCCCAAGAGATCCCCGCAATGGTCGAGTTTTCTCTGATGTTAGTACGAAGGAAAACAGATTCGAGTTTTCTTTCTGCGCAGATTTCTCTAACAGTCTCTTGCAGCCGCTCATACTTTACCGCTTCCCCAAGGTCCATATCAAAACCATGAAGACAAATGAGAGCATCGGGCGCCCTTTCCGCAGTAATTAATTCGTAAAAAGAGTCAACGCCACCAGAGAAGAATTGCCCCCGTAGCCGACCTTCTGTTGCAACGCGCGGCGTTGTTTCCACAGAGATTGGCAGTTTTGTCGTGCAACCCCATGCTTCGCCCAAAAGCTGCGTCAACTGCGTTACATTCTCTTTCCATTCAGCACAGACCGGCTCCGAAATTCGCATCTCCAATCCCTGCAGCAATACAGGAATCAGCGCAGCACAACCAAGTGCCTCTCCGCTGGAGACAAGAGGCATGCTCTCTGATTCGAACCAGATCTCCTCGCCAACGAGGCAGGCACCAGAACGCCAATATCCGTCCCTCTTCTCATCAAAAAATGCATCAATTGCAACGGACATGAAAGAGACTTACCGAAGCCTAAGCACAAAGTGTCTGAGCATGAATCGGCCCAGATTTTTCTGGGCGTCTCCACTCTTCACCAGCGTAAAAGCAGGTTGCATGAAAGGCAAGATTCGCTCAAATCCAAGCGAACCGGCCATTACGGGCTCGCGCAGAATGATCGTCGCATTCGGTCTGGCAGTGGCGCGAATACGCTTCAATACGTCTCGTCTCGGCGTCGCAAACGGACCGAAATAAATTGCATCGAAGTATTGATAATCGAAAGTGGCAGCATCTGCCTCAACGACGCGCACTCTATCGAGCTTGAATCTGTTTATCAGAGCATTAGAGCATTCCACTGCTTCAGGCAAATTGTCGATGCCGACAATAGCCGGAACAGAAGTTTGATCCTGCAGGTAGAACAAGGCAGAGGGAACTTTTCCACAACCGAGCATAACAATGCTTCGCATTTGCGAGAAATCCACAAGGGATGGAAGTTCTTCCATGCGAGCATAGGCGCCGCCAATGCACTCACTAACCACTTCCTTCATCCGTTGCCAGGGCTGCAACTGCGCTTCGATGATTTCAGCAAAGGCTTTCTCTTCCATTCTCCAGGTAAATTCGAGCGTGGCACGGTGAAAGAATTTCTGATACTCAGGATAAGCCGGTCCAATTTCAAAAGCGTCATAAGCGACAGAATCTGAATAAGTCGAAATAAACGCCAGGTAGTCCTCCATTGCCAGGACAAACTCATCGGTATTGCCGGCATTCAAAGTCGGCTCCAGGCGCTGTTTAAACCCCTCGAGTTGATTGACAAGCCATTTGACGCGCTTTTTGAGCGAGTCATTCGTGGCAGGCGGCACTTGCGCTTTCCGCGAGGAAGAGCGACCTTTGTTGCCCGCCGGTTGCATGCCAGCTGATTTGGCCGGGTCCTTTCGCGCACCGCTTTTGCCGGTGCTTTCCAGTCCACCCGTCAGCCCGGGGAATTGCCGAGGGAGCGAAGCAGTAACGCTTGACTGAGCTGTCGCGTCCCTGGCTCCGGTTCCAAATCCAAAAATATTCAGGCGCATAAAAGTGCCTCCTGACAAGTATTCATAATTACGGCCTCATCATCACAG
>JADZFV010000139.1 GCA_020854255.1 Candidatus Melainabacteria bacterium
TGAGCACTTTGAGCCGAGGGGCTTTGCGGAAACTTCAGGTCGGCGTCGATCAGAAACAGTAGCAAGAAGCCCGCACCACGTGAAGGACTGACTGAAGCGTGATGAAATACTGAGCTCACCGCAATGAGCAGTCAGGCAGTAGTATAAACACCAGCGCAGAGCAATCTGGCTGGTGTTTTTATTTAGGCCCACCACCGCAGAGCAATCTGGCTGGTGTTTTTATTTAGGCCCACCACCGCAGAGCAATCTGGGTGGTATTTTTGTTTGAATCCACCAGCGCAGAGTAATCTGGCCGGTGTTTTTGTTTGGCAAAACAACACGTAGTTATTCGTACAGGACAGCGTGTTGGCGTGGTGCATTGCATGCGCCAGCCATCCGCATGCAATGCGCCGCTGCGATCGATTAAACAGTTACTTTCCCGAAGAAGGAACAGGCACTTACTGTTTTTTCGCTTCAAAGTATGGATTCGGCAAAATGGGTGCTTTCTCTGTATTCTTATCCGCCTTTTGGGTGTCCAGTTCTTTGACAAGCACTGATGGTGCCACGATGCTAAGTGCGTCTCCTTGCGAAACAGTAGGCAAGAGAATTGGATGGGCTGTGGAATCATCACCGACAGCAACGATGTCACGCATCGTGCTCAAACCTACGCCGTTGAATGGTGTGACTCGTGCAATAGTTTCCGCGCCCGTTTCTACATCAACTTGATACACCAGTGATGCCGGCAAGAGATTGAAGCCCGATTGTTTGCGCATCGCTCCCATCATGCCCACGATGATTGACTTCGGATCTAAAACAGACGTAAAGAGGTTTTGCACGCGCCTCACAACAAGAACTGATTTGAGTCCTTCTTGTTTTCCAAGCTCGCGCAACTTCTTGTACAATTCTGCCTTGCTGTTAGTGGTGTCGGCCATCACAAAAAGGTTGGTCGTGCTTGCATTGCCATAGCGCGAATGACCATTGCTTTGTTTTACGTATCGGCTGGGCGTTCTTGTGGAGCAAAAGGTTTTCAGGATGCCTTTGTCGACTAATGTCAGCTTTTGTGCCTTCACTCCTTCGTGATCGATGTTCATGCCACCAAATAGTTTTGTTCCTTTATAGTCGGTGGCAATCGGATCGTCCAATATAGACAGGAAAGTTGGCAGCACTCGCTGTCCGACTTTGTCTTTGAGTGGATTTGTGCTTCCCATCATGGCGGCGATGCCACCGCCAAGAGGGTCTATCGGATTGCCGAAATTCTGTCCCAGTGTCTGAGAGAAAAACTCTCCTGCTGCGTCACCCTCGAAAAGAATCGGACCGTTGTAATCTTCTAATAGTGGTGCTTTGATGGACTGAGTCAGACGATCTCCCATTGCACGCAATTTCTTTTCCATCTCCGCGACTGATGGAAACTCCGATTCGTTTCTGCCGACAAAGATTTCCGCGTCGCAAATTACATAGCCATCGTCCGCGCGTGCAGAAGCAGTCGCGAGCAATACGTACTCTGGTCTCGCTGCAAAAGTTTTGGTGCCTTCGCTGTTGACGAACCAGCGATTAACCGTATCTACTCCAAACATGACGACCGATTGATCGACTTTCGGGTAGTCTTTGTATACCGCCGACAACTGTCGCACGATATTGCTCCATTTCTCCGCGTCGCATTGAGTACGTACAGGCTGCTCAAAGGAGGTAACAGGAGATTCTTTCGAAAAATCAGCGGGGCGATCTTTGACTGTATTTTGTTGTAGAAAAGCTTTCTTTGCTTCTAACTTTTCAATCGCGCCTTTGTACGCATCATCGGTTTCGCTCCAGACCGCCTGGCGCAGAACCTTGTAGTCGTCATCGACGGTGATGGATTCACCTCGTGATTGCCTTCCCCCCATTATCATGCCAAAGAGACCGCCGTCACCAAATCTGGTGTTGTCGAGATCATAGTCACCAACACGCACATCTACGTTTAAATCTCGATCTCTATCGATGCTCTTTGAGTCGATCGCGCCGAAGGAGGCGGCGATTCTGACAACGTCTTTGTCCTTAACCGTATAAGACAGGAAGTATGGCGCTTCGTGTCCCTTTATTTTTAATTGCTTCAAGGAGCGGTCCATCTCGTCTTTGAGCGCTTTGAAGATTACGTCATCCTGCGCGAAAGCGTTTGAGGTGCTGGCGAAAAGAAGAGCAATTGGGACAACAAGTTTTTTCAAATTTCTCTTTCTCAAATTTCTCATTTCGCCGTTCCTTTGTTACTTTTATCATCTTTGTCACTTTTGTCGCTTTCAGGTTGCGTGTTGCTCACGCTATCCGGCTCGGACATTGGCGAGGGAAGTAGAGGGGGTTTGTCTTGCGCTTTGTGTTGGCGTTCGACTTCAATGGTGCCAACCAACAAGCTCGGAGATGTTGCCGAGACAGGAACCCAGCCGGATTCCGCACCGCAGGTTCCGTTGAAGGTGTCGTCATCGTCGGCACCACACAAAATGCGCTCCAACGATGCCAGAGGAGTTCCCACCAGATCGGCGCCGCGCATCAGTTGGTCTGGTTTGCCGTCAGGAAAAACTTTCCACACTCTCAATGGCAGAAGTTTGTACACCTGCGGCAACACTGATTGAGTCATAGTAAAACCGCCTGCGATTTCATCAAAAATCAAACCGTAAGGCTTGCCTTGCTTTTTGACTTCTTCAATCAGCATCTCGCGCAATTTGGAGTACGGCACGCGCTTGGCACTGTCGACAATGAGATTGGCTTGCCTTGCCACCGGATCTCTTCCTGGCGAACAGCGTCCATGACCGTTCGAAACAGCGAAGTCCTTGATAGGCGAGCGGCCCATCAAGAATGTTTTCAGTACACCTTTATCTACTAGAGTGACTTTTGTGCCCGGCACGCCCTCATCATCAAATTTGTAATGCCCATTTAGTGCTTTGGTGCCGAATCGGATTCGTGTCGGATCATCGCTGACAGTGACGAATTCCGGCATGATTTGCTGTCCGACTTTTTTGGCGAATGTTCTGCCTTCATCTTCACTTTTTTGCCTGTGTCCTTCGATGCGATGACCAAAGGTTTCATGAAAGAAAACACCTGAAGCTTTTGCTTTGAGAATTGCCGGCCCGACATATGGCTCTGCAACAGGTGCCGCTCTCAAGGCGACGAGATCTTTGGCGACATTGGTAACTAATTTCTCCAGTTGCTCTTCATTCGGCACATCGGCAAGTGATGGTGCCTCCACTCCGTCGTAAAGCGCGAGCCTCATTCCGTCAGTTGCCACAGCTTTTGCGGTTGTGAAGACTCTGTATTGAATACGCTCATCCTCAATTTCGGTTCCTTCACTCGTCACGAGGTAGCGTGTAGTTTTGGTGGCAGTGAAGGCGACATCCGAATCTTCGATACCCGGATACGATCGATAGATTTTCGACAGGCGCCTGATGCGGTCTTCCCAGGCTTTCTGGTCAATGTTGAGGGATTCGCTGACTTTGTATTCCTTTTGCGGCGTTTCTAAAGAGAAGTCCGCGGATGTGTCTTCTTCCTCTACTTTGACGTCCTTATTGGCAAGGACCATCATGTATTTCTTTTGCGCTGACTTGAATTCAGTGTCGGTCATCGACCACAGCGCCACGCGCAACGCGTCTTCGTCGTCTTCCATTGGAGTGAATCTGAACGAATTACCACTCAGGAAAGAACCGGAGAAGTCAAAACCACCGCCGCGGACAGGGTGGCTGCTGTCGCGCTCTGGTGTGCCGACCCTGAGGTCGATATCTACGACGCGACTCCTTTTGGGTCTGCTTGCGGAAAGCAAACCGCCAAATGTTCCCTTGATATCTACGGTCTCCGTGTCATAAATCCGATAGGCGAGAAAGTAAAGAGGGGCATTGCCTGCATTCTTCAGCTTGTTAAAAGAGCGATCCAGCTCTTTGCGCATGGCGCGAAGCACTGTATGGGTGTCGGTTTTGGCGCTGACCTTGGCGCCAGCCCCTTTTGTATGCAGCTGCTTCTTCGCCCCGCCAGCTGTGTTCGGCTTTGCCTCTGCCGGTCCGTTCGCTCCTTTTTGGGGCGCCCCGTGAGCCACCAAACCTATGGAAATAGCCAATGTTGCCAGCAATATGGGCAGGCATTTCCGTGCACCAATGTTTCCTTTCATTTAAGCCTCGGGTAGGTTCTATAAATGGTAGGTACCACCAAAAAGCCGTCGAGAAACCCTATTTGAATCTATTTGCCATGGTAGAAATTAAACGAAAACTGAAGGTTTGAAGATCTCCGCAAAGCGCGAACCGCTAATTTCGTAAGTCAGTCGAGAAAGGCTATGTCGTCCTCCATGACCAAACAGCCGATTGTATGCGCTGCTCGCGATTTTGTATTGAGCCGGATTCCGGCGAAGCTGCTGCTAAAAAATCTGCATACGCTAAACAGCTAAGATATGCCGGATTTGGGATAATGGTTACAGGAGCTGTTCTTGCACCAAACCTGTTCACCACTCTCACCAAACCTGTTCACCACTCTCACCAAACCTGTTCACCACTCTCACCAAACTTGTTCTTCCCAGTCGGCGAGTTCTGCTCGGTTGATGAGTCCGCGCCGGAAGGAAAGATTTAGTGCGCGGCATCTGTGATTGTATTCGTCTTCTTCAGATGCGCCTTTGATTGGAATGCCGAGTTTGGTGTAGAGACATTTCAAACGCGCTTGCACTGCCTTTTCTGTTATGTACAAACGTCGAGCCGTGGCTTTGTCGGTAAGACCAATTGCTATGCAAACGAGGACCTCGAATTCGGCGTCTGTCAATCCAGTGGCACCATTTTCGGTGCGCCGTACTATTCTTTGAATTCGAGGATGAATCCAACAGTCGCCACCAAGAACTGCTTTTGCTGCATCGATGACTTGCTGGTCGGTGGAGTCTTTCAGCACATACCCAAAGGCTCCGTCGGATGGCACCAGCTTCCAGAGCTTACGCACAAAGATTTCGTCGGAATGATTCGAGAGAATAATCACACCAGTCTGTGGAAGCTCTTTCAAGATACTTTCTGCTGATTTGATGCCCGACAATATAGGCATTTCGATGTCGAGGAAAACGACAGGCGGCTTGTGTTCTCTAACAAGCTCCAATGCTTTCTGCCCATCCTCAGCTTCATAGATGGGAGTTTGATTGGAGAGGTGCTTGGTGAGCAATTCTCGCAGCCAGGTTCTTTCGCGATCTTGATCATCGGCAATCACGATTCCCAATATATCAATCTCCGATTTTCTTTCTTCGACTTGTGCCAACATCATTTGTTTTCACCTTCTTATTGCAGTCTATTTAGAACTTGCTTACTGGTTTGCCTTAGAGTCGCAAATACACCTGGACCTTCAGACGCTATCGATTCGAATGCAGGAAATACTTCTGGATTTGGGTTCAGATCTCTTTCCATAACGCTTAGAGGCATTGCATGAGTAAGATCTCTTTTGTTGTATTGAAATACAAGGGGAACAGAATTGATCGATAGATCGTAAGCTGCAAGATTCTCGATCATGTTGTGGAGCGCAGAAATGTTTTCGTTGCGGCGCGTCGGATCCGAATCAGCGACAAATATGATGCCGTCGGCACCGTTCAAGATCAGCTTTCGACTGGCGTTGTATTCCACCTGCCCGGGCACGGTGTACATTGAAAAGCGTGTCGTGAAGCCTTGAACTTTGCCAAGCTCCAACCCCATGTAGTCAAAGAATAGTGTTCGTTCTGTTTCTGTAGCCAAACTGACAAATTCTCCTCTAGTGCTTGGTGCAAGCTGATTGTATATGTACTTTAGATTTGCTGTTTTGCCACCGAGCCCGGTGCCGTAATAAACAATTTTGCAGTTTATTTCCTTACTTAGAAAGTTGATAATCGCCATGGGATATCCCCCTCGAGACCTACATTGCGATTATTTCAACCTGGCTTGCTGTGAGGACTGTGCTCTCCCTCAAAAGTGACCTGGGGTTCACCCTAAACATGATCGTGCTTTACCCTTGCGCCCCAGCGCATTCGAGCGAAATTTTGACGAGTGTGCCGCTTTCGAAATTCGGCGCTTTCTGCCATGAAACCCGGGCACCAATAGCATTGGCTCTTTCTTTGATGTTTTTCAATCCTCGCGATAGAACGCTTCGCGGAGTCTGAAATCCCTTGCCGTTATCTTCAATGCAAATGATGAGTTCGCCTCCATTTTGCTCAACCGAGACATTAGCATGAGTGGCGCCCGAATGTTTTTCAACATTATTCAATGCTTCTTGCGTAACCCGATAAATTGCAAATTTTGCATCTAGCGAAATGTCGAGTTGTTCGGATGGTAAATTCGATTCGATGATGGTTTCTATTAAACTGGCACGGCGGAAGCGGTCCACCAGAGTTCTGATAGACGGTATCAAGCCGGCTTCCGCCAGAAGCCTGGGGTGGAGCTCGGACATAACAGCCGCGACGCTGTTTGCTATCGCTTGCATTTTTTCGCTGACGTCGTCAATCATCGTCTGATTATCCGAGAGCGAAACAA
>JADZFV010000140.1 GCA_020854255.1 Candidatus Melainabacteria bacterium
CTTAGTACAACGCGATTATCGACGGATAAGGTCAAGTGATTCTCCACAGCCTCAAACGTAAGTCTTTCGGGACATGCATGTAATTGTTCGACTATCTTGAGCGACCATGTTCCGGCAATGTTCTTCCATATTTGAGCAGAATAAGAGTGTTCGTCCTTGTACAGCATTCCCGCGTACATATTGTCATCCATGGGGCCTAAATACCGCCCTACAAGCGCTATATGAGCGCCTGGGCCAGACTGTTCTAGTGACATGCACGCATTCATGCGAACGTTCTTCATCGGCTTATCAATTAGTGTCGCGATTGCAAAAGGCGCATTAAGAGTGAATTCCTGATCGTTAGTCCAATCGCATTTGCCTGCTTGCATTTTCCACCCATCCGGCGGTTTCGCGACTTGCAGTATTCTTGCGCAGTCCCTAAATTGCTCGGCGGCCAGAGGATCACGTTGCAATTTTCCGCTAAATGGTATTCGGTGATGGCATTCATCGCGAGCATCCAATATTCGAATCTCGTGAACGTTTCCGGCAAACGGCAATGAGATGAAGTCAATCAAAGCCCAAGTGCTTCTTTCTAATACCCAAATTCCGCCGTCTGACTCTGTCCTATCCCCTTTAGCACCTCGACTGGAACAGCCAACGAAAATGAGATTGTCTGCACATGCTAAGCCTCGTGTCAAAACGTCACTATCATCTGATTTCCAAAGAACGGCGCCGGAATTTACATCATCGACGGAGCCATTGGCGGTATTGCATATGATTAGCTGGGACGAATCAGTCATCCAAATGTTGTGAGCCCACATCGCGGTAGTTTCAATTCGCTCAAGTATCTCCAATTGTGGCCAAGACAACTTGAGTATGTATGACGGTAAATCGCGATTGTGCGCCAAAAGATACAACGATAAATCCTTGAGAAACACAGAATTAAAGTGCGAGCCCTTTTGATCGTTGTGAGCCTTGTCCCATCTCTGTTTGTCAAACCAAAAATGTCGATAATAAAAATCGTCTGTTCTGAACACGGTCAGGCAGTTTCTTCCAGTATTAGTCACCGCAATTCGATCATCAACGCATAATATCTGGTGCGGGCATGAAAGAACGTCGGTGGTCGAATCTGAGCCTAAAGAAAGACCACCCTTCTCAGAATCGATATAGTCCAAGAATGAGGAAATTTGGACGTTTTCAAGACCACTATGGGTGAGGACAAGTTGACTGTTGGGCGTCCAAGATATTCCATAATATTCTCTGCGAGCCGACTCCAGTACCTCTACTTGATGAGATACAGAATCAACAAGAAAGATCCAGTGCGGAGTCGATACCAATAGTTTCACAGAACCAACAGCTTTTCCAGGCTAGCTAGGTTTGATGCTCGCATCAGACTTCAATATCAATGCTAAACTAACCAATTATAGCCAATCCGGCACATGAAGCGCAGCTAACGGAGAGCGTTTCGAGGAGTTTAGGGCGCGATAGACAAATCTTCCACCCTGCCTGTATGTAATCTGGAACTGTCATTTTTATTCTTTGCTCACTAATCTGACACATGCAGAAAGATATTCTCATTATAGTGGGTGCCGGTGGCCACGCGAAAGTAGTTTTCGAGATCGCCAATAGCCTTAATGCGTATCGCATTGTCGCATTTGTCGATGAAACAACAGACGAAGAAAAACAATTTTTCGGAATTCCCGTCTGGCGGAATCTTAATGAGATTCAACCCTGTTCTTTTGTTGTTGCTATCGGCGACAACAAGGTGCGCAGCAGGAAATTCCATGAACTTCTATCCAGACAGTATAAGCCTGTCGTTGTTGCACATCCAAGTGCAGTCATTTCAAAGTACTCATCGATAGCAGCAGGCACCGTGATCTGTCCGCAGGCGGTGGTAAATGCCAATGCCCACGTTGGTGAAAATTGCATAGTAAATACAGGGGCAATAATTGAACATGATTGCGAAATAGGTGCACATAGCCATGTTTCAGTCGGCGTGTGCTTGGCCGGCAAGGTCCAAATTGGCGAAGGAGTTCTAGTTGGAGTTTCTGCTACCGCTCGGCCGGGTGCGAAAATCGGACACTGGAGCACCGTGGGCGCTGGTGCCGTTGTGACAAGGGATATTCCGGATCACTGCACGGTCGTTGGTGTTCCCGCAAGACCACTGCCGGGAAAGGCACCGCAATCTTCAGGGTCAAAATTATAAGAGTCACCGTTCCCAGAAGCCCGAAGAGGACGCAAAATGCCTAGCCTGGCATCCTGTTGGACGCGTGCTATGACAGCTTTGATGTCTTCTCTCGTGCGTGGATCGCTGCTATGACTCATTGAGTTGTCGCGATGCCGATAATACGCTAACACTTGATCTATATAGCCTACTTGCGTTAAACGGCTCAAGTTCAGATGCCCAGGGTAATCGCCCATCTTGTATTTTCTTTGTGCAAATATGTCAAACGTGTAGCAGCGATCCCATAAGCTTTTGCGGACAAGCAGTGTGGCTGCACAAATCGGATTGAACGACAACATTTCCTCGAATATCCAGCCCTGGGGTATTTTGGCCCATTCAGAACGTTTCCAAAAATCACTAATAACGTTATAGCGTTCATCCACCGCTGAAAAATCCGAATGCACCGCTCCGAATTGCGAATTCCTCATTAGAAAATCGAGATTTTTCTCAATCTTGTTGGGAGTCAGACAATCATCTGCATCCAAATATGAGGCAAAATCGCCAGTCATGTAGCTAAATGCGTTGTGCATACTCAAAAGAGTACCTAAATTACCTTCATTTTTGATCATCACGACCCTGGTCAAGCGCCTCTTAAGCAGTGGCTCAAAGCTCAATGCAACCTTCCAACTATCATCAGTGCTGGCGTCATCTACAAATACCAATTCCAGGTTGCTGTAAGTTTGCGATAAGAGCGAGTTAAATGCTGCCCCCAAATACTGAGAAGAGTTAAAGGAGGGAACACAGATTGAAACGAGAGGCGAACAATTGCTCATGAATTCCTGATCCTGCCTGTGATATGTTTTCAACAGCATAATGGCAGCCACCCCAAAAATACTTAGCAAAAACTCATTATCGGGAAAGGAATGAATGTCTCTCAGTATTTCCGTTTGCATACCAGTAACCGAGGATATCGTTGCTTTTCGCAGAAGCGTGGAGTCGATTTGCAGACAGGATTACAGAAATTTTGAGGTTGTGATTTGCGGACCAGCAAGTCGGTTAACCGAAGCTATGTGCGCTAAGATTGAATCCCGGTTCCCAACCCAAATCGCTAAACTGCCGGACTCTGTAAATGAGTTAGTCATTTACAACCAGTGCCTTAGTTTGTCCCGCGGCGATTATGTCAAGTTTGTACTTCCGGGAACGGTGTTAGACGATGATTGTTTAGGGCATTTCGTAAGGACCACCGAACAATATGACCGGCTGGCACTTGTAAGTGCGCCATTTCGGTGCTTTTCCGAAGATGGAGACGAGATTCCAAGATCTATTGGAGCTGACTTCGTTGGATTTCGTACTGGAAAGTTATTGCAGCAAAAGGCGTTTGACACGTACGAGAGCTCAATCGGAAATCTATCGAATGTGATGTTCAGGCGTGAATTTGCCATGAATGGCTTTAAAATCAACTTCGATACATTTGCAGAGTTTGAGTTCTTCCTTCAGATTTTTCCTTTTGGTGATTGCGTGGCGCTGTCACAGCCGCTGCTTTCGGTACCCTTTTATAGCTTGAATGAAAAACGGAATCTGCGTCAGGAATCTTTTGCTGAGTTTTACGACTACATTCAGCTCCAGCCTGCTCACATTGCTAAATTGATGGCAGACGGTGCCGACAATATCGAGGCTTTTCACGGAGCAAATCGTCGCATGGAAGATGCGTTTCTCCGGCTATGTTCGACTCGTTCTTTGACAAAAGAAAGCGCTGCATATGCGGCTAAACAACTTGCGTCCAGGATGAGTCATGACGATCTGGTCGAATTGGTCGCCAAGTATTCTGAGTTTCTGTTCACTCGCTTGGAGAGAGTGATAGGTTTACGAAAGCAGTGGGAGCCTGCAACTCTTGGCTTATCGACCAGTCAAGAAACTCAGCCGAATGAACTTGTTCAGCAACTGAACCAATATAAACGCGCGCTGATCAATGAATTTCATGCGCTGGTTTATTCGCCGTCATGGCAACTGACCGTACCATTGAGGACAGCTACACGACTGCTTT
Source organism: Candidatus Melainabacteria bacterium (assembly GCA_020854255.1). GTDB lineage: Bacteria > Cyanobacteriota > Vampirovibrionia > Obscuribacterales > Obscuribacteraceae > QKMZ01. The sequence goes on from JADZFV010000140.1 coordinate 4,188, forward strand.
CCTATGGAAGCAAAGCAATCTCCTTCAAGAAGAGTATCTCACAGAGCAGTCAGAATGAAAAGTGGACGAGTGCCCAAAAGTCTCTAAGTTCATACTTTCCGGCAACGTCTATTCTTTATGATGAAATTGCGTCGCTTGAGAAAGAGATAGAAGCAATACAACAATCGCCTTGTTGGCTCATAACCAGGCCTCTGCGGAAACTCATGGGCAGTATGGGCGACGTTAGGATCAAGTGTCCAGATCGAATTTCGGCATGGATGCAATCTCATCGCGAATCTGGCGTCAATGTCATGGCGGATTTGGTTGTTTTTGACGACGCATTTCCCGTTAAATTATCAGCATTTCGCTTCGCTGAGTATACAGAACTGCTCAAAACGTTTCCAAACTGCCATGTTGTGACTAATGCCAGTTCAGAGGGCTTCATTAGCAAATCCCGAAGCATCAGCGAATTGCTGGATGAGTATGCCAAAGAGTTTCCGGAACTGGCTAAGCGCGTTCACAGATCCCCCCAAGTAGTGGAGCTAAAAGCCAAATTGGCTTACTGTGTTTTTTTGTCGCTTGTACATCATTACTTGCCAATTTTTGAATCGCAGAATATACCGTTTGTTTTCACCCTGTACCCGGGTGGACTATTCGAACTCAATCAACCAAATTCAGACGCTATGCTCAAGCGAGTCTTCTCTTCGCCACAGTTCCGTAAAGTAATAGTGACGCAGCGCATAGTAAAAGACTATCTATTGGCAAACAGATTCTGCAAAGCCGAACAGGTAGCGGAAATAATCGGCTGTGTAACCCTGGACAACTCTTCTAATTCAAAAACAAAGCGCTACTTTGGAAGAGAGAAGAGCACCAAGGACATTTGTATGGTTGCACACAAGTATCATGCGCGCGGACTCGACAAGGGATACGATGTATTTATCGAAGTGGCAAAGGAACTGTCCGTGCGCATGCCGGATGCATACTTTCATGTAGTAGGCGGATTCACTGCAAGCGATATAAGTGTCTGCGGTATTGAGGGCCGGATTCGCTTTTACGGTACGCTGGAAGTTGAAGAGCTGCAAGATTTCTTTCTTTCCATGGATGCAATCGTGTCACCCAATGTTCACGGCGTGCACAGTCCCGGACAATTTGATGGTTTTCCCACCGCATGCTGCATTGAGGCTGGCTTGAACGGAGTAGTTCCCTTCTGCACCGATTTTCTCAAGCAGAACACCGTGCTAGAGGAAGGAAAGGACATTATATTGATTGATCGAAATGTTTGTTCCATTGCGAATATTCTCGAAGACAAACTTTCTGACATGGACAATTTCTACCAGACGTCCAGACGGGTAAAACAAACATTCAGTCGAGTGTTTGGTTACGAAGGGCAGATTCAGCCCCGTATAGACGTATTGAAAGAACAACTAAGCCAATTTGAGGTTGTACCTTGTGCACAAGCTCCAGTGTCATCGCGCTGAACGATTATTCAAAGAGGAAGAGTATGATGACAAAGACAGACCGGGATGCAACCGTTAAGCCATTAGCAATGTCGTCGGTCAGTAAAAATTCACCTCGATACGTTGTCGGCAGACCTGGCATACTTAATCAACAGCGTTTTCTTGAGCGAGTTCAGGACATTCTTAATTCAGGATGGCACACTAATGACGGCCCAATGGTGCAAGAACTTGAGTCGTTTGCTGCTGCTCGCTTCGACGTAAGAAATTGTATTTCCGTTGCCAATGCAACGCTCGGTCTTGAGCTAGTGCTTCAATGCCTGAGATTACCCCGACAGAGCAAGGTAATTGTACCGTCCTTCACATTTGTGGCATCCGCACATTCTATTGTGCGCTCTGACTTGCAACTGGTCTTCTGCGATGTCGATGAACGAGGTCTAGTTGACTGTGATGAAATTGATCGATTGATAGATGACGAAACCAGTGCCATTATGGCTGTTAATATTTATGGACTAGCCTGCGACACAGAAAGATTGGAATACATTGCTAAGCGGAATCGGCTTGCTTTGGTCTTTGATTCGGCACACGGAATTGGAGTCAGAACTCAGTTCGGACCACTGGGAGGACATGGTAATGCGGAAGTATTCTCCCTTCACGCCACCAAAATAATATCCGGGTTCGAAGGCGGGTTGATTACTACTAACTCGCAGGACTTAGCCAATGCTTTGCGACTGGCTCGCAACTTCGGCTTTTCCGGATACGATTGCGTGGCTAGTATTGGCACGAATGCAAAGCTTTCAGAGATTCATGCTGCAATGGCTCTGACAAATTTTGAAGAATTGGATAAAGCAATTGCACACAACGCTACTATTTTTGCTACTTATTTAGAAGCTGTTAAGACTCCTGCTCGGCTAATTTCGCCTCTTGCAAATGAGTCATCAAATTATCAATATGTTGCAGTTAAGTGTCCCGCACAATCTCGCGAAAGAATCTTGGAACACCTTCTGCAAAATGGCATATTCGCGAGGCGCTATTTTTATCCGGGCGTTCATCGAATGGAACCTTATGGGGCCAGGCTGGAAAAACTACCTCAGACCGATTTGTTGTGCGAGCAAATCTTGTGTTTACCTACGGGTCAGGACATAAGCATTGCGGACGCCGAATACATTGCCAAAGTATTCAATTCCGGCTTGGAGCAAACATTCTGAATCAAGGTTGAATTTCATCAATTCCGTTTTAAAGGCACTTCAAATATGCCGCAAACAACTATCGATTCGATGATCGCAGCAAAAGGTAAGTCAACGACGCAACCGCTGGTGACCATCATCACGCCTGCGTATAACCGAGTCCAGTATTTGCAGGAAACAATTGAAAGCATTTTGCTGCAGGACTACCCCAAGGTGGAATACATCGTGTTGGACGATGGCTCCAAAGACAATACTGTGGAACTGCTGGAGACCTATACAGGCAAGCTCATCTGGGAAAGCCATGAAAACATGGGCGAAATCCGCACCGTGAATAAAGCATATGGAATGGCGAAGGGCGAATACATTGCTGTTATCAACTCGGACGATCCGCTCTTGCCAGGCGCAATTAGTGCGGCTGTCGATGTATTTTTGAAAAACCCTGACGTGCAGGTAGTCTATCCGGACTGGAGCTATATCGACAGCGAGGGCAAAACTATAATGGACATGCAGACCCCGGAATACGATTATCTGGAAATGTTGGCTACTCATAGATGCATGCCAGGTCCTGGCACGTTCGTCAGCAAGAGAGCACTCGACCTTGTAGGTTTGAGAGATCCCCACTTCAAATACATCAGCGATTTTGACCTATGGCTGCGCATTGGATTAAGAGGCCCGTTCAAGAGGCTGCCGCAGGTACTCGCCACTTATAGAGTGCATCCAACATCTTTGTCGTCAACAGAACAAGGTCGCAAAATGGCTTCGGAAGATATTGAAATGCTCGACCGCTTGTATAGTAGAAACGACCTGCCCATGCCGGTTCGCGCTATCAAGAAGAAAGCTTACAGTTGGGGGCACTATCATGCATGCCAGGTCGCCGGCTCTGCAAAATACACAGCCGCATTGCATGCACTTATGGCGATTCTTTACTGCCCATCAGCTTTTCGAGGACCAGAATTTCTCTATAAAAGACAGATCGTCAAAAGAGCTTTCAACAATATCTTGCCCAGCTTTCTAAAAATATCACCAGCTAAAGGTTCCTAGATTGCCAACCGTTAGTGTAATCATACCGACCTATAATCGCAGCTATTTGTTGAGGCAAGCGCTGTTGAGTTGTCTAGCGCAAACCTACCAGGACTTCGAGATTCTCGTTGCAGACGACGGTTCTACCGATGACACCAGAGAAGTGGTAGAAAGTCTCAATAGCGACAAAATCCAATACCTTTATCAAACCAACAGCGGCCGTTCGACGGCTCGAAATCGAGCCATTAAACAAGCTCAAGGTAAGTACATTACTTTCCTGGATTCAGACGACCTTTACCTTCCTCAGAAACTTGCAGTTGAAGTAAAAGCGCTGGATGAGAATCCTTCCTTCGGTATGGTGTATTCATCAGCCTATAACATCGACATCAATGGAAAGTTGCATCCCTACGTATACCCGGCACCGACTTCCGGCTGGATTTACAAAGACATCGCACTATACTTGCCTTTGACCATCTGCCTGCCGACTGTGATGGCTCGCAGAGAAATCTTTTCAAAAGTTGGTGTCTTTGATGAAAGACAAAATCGATTCGAAGACACGGACATGTGGCGTCGAATTTCTAAAAAGTACAGAATTCTGGCTATTGATGAGCCTCTATGCAAAATTCGCTACCATGAAGGCAACGAAATGGAGCATCCAGAGAGGGTATTCGAAGCGCTCAAATCTTATACGAATAAGGTGCTCTGGGAGGACACGCTCAGATACGGTCTGCACCTTCGTTTTCTAGCAGCAAGACTATGTGTCCACTATGGTCTTGCGGTTCGCAATCACATTAATCCAGAATACAAACGGTACTCATACCAGTTCTTTCGCCTGGCATTGAAATATTCGCCATATTGGTTTGTCAAGAGAAGGCTGATCGATTACCTGGACCAAGAAACTGCTGCCCCAATTGTTCGATTGCTGCAGATAAGACGCAAGGCATTGGATATTCTCAAACAGGCTGGAATCCTGCCAAAGCCTGTTCACGATAATTCGCCTAGAGCAGGAAATAGATTTGGTCGGCTCTAATCGTTAGTTATACTGTTTGGAACCAGAAAGCCGAGGGCCCTGAAAGTGGATAAACCGCTCGCATGTCTTTGATGTCCGGGAAAAGCTTGAGCATGCGCTCTGGATTCTTGCACATCAAGTAATTGCCGGGCCAGAGGATCTTCACTTTGCTGTTGTTGATTAAATAGGCTTGCAACAGGTACTGCTCGTTCCAGAACCAGCCGTAGTCGAGATAGCAAGACGGATACGGCTCAGGCAGGCTGATATCGTGCACATGCACAAAAACACCAGGTTTCAAGCGTGGGAATATTTCCAAATAGAGATAAAGCACATCATTGCCTTCTTTAACTACATGCGTGGAATCGATGAACAAGATGTCGCCGGCTTCCAATTGATCGAAATAAGAAGGCTCAACATTCTGCACGAATTCCTTTCTCACTTTGGCTACGGACTCGAGTCCGGATTTGATGATGGCGTCAGGGTAGGGCTCAACCACATTCAATTGTGTCAACGCGAACAAATTGCCGCGCTTGAGCGCTTCATATGCAAATAGAGTGGAAAAACCAGCTCCCACTTCAACGATTCGCTTCGGCTTCAGGTGGCGAATCAATGCGTAATACATGTGCGCATCGACTGCCATGTAAGTGCCATTTATCAAATAGAGACAGGAACCAGGCTTGTCGTCTTTGTTTACGGGCAGGAAAAAGCGCAGGTCTTTGAAGTATTGGTCCAGGTCCTTTTCCGCCCAGGCGAAGGAAGCCTCTTCATCAATGTTCCATCCGGCAAGGCTCGATCGGCTCGACCAGAAATTTTCCGGCAGCGTCTTTGGATTTACGAACGGACGGTAATAGTGATCGGGCAACACATAGACATTCCGCTCCCTCATCGCGTTATACAGCTCTCTCTCGCCGCCTGGACGGCTCAAAAACTGCTGGACGATATCCGAGACCTGATCTGCGCTCAAAGGCGTCTGAGCCGGTTTGGCAGGTTGCGCCGACGGATTCACACTGGAATTGGTCAGCATCGAGCGAATGTGCGGTCCATATTTGCGCACCACCGGTATCCGTTTCAAGAGCGATTTGATGTGGCTTTTCATTAAATTCTCGTTTTATTAACTTCTGCCAATCCGTGTCGGAGCAAAACCGTTTAATCTCTATTGACTACCAAAACACTGTTGCAATGCTAAATCTCTGATTTTTTCCATGATGGAAGTTTGTCCGCCACCTATTATCGCAGGACAGCGAGAAAACCCGGTCGCGCAAAAGCGCATTTTGCTGTTGTCTGTTGTACCGCCCAATTCCAGATACACGGGCGGCATAATGCTGCATTCCATGTGTCAGTCTTTGAATGCGGACAATCTGAGCTGCTTTTCAGTTTTGAATCCCAGAATGAAAGCAGAGATGCATCCCGACTTTGAGGGCATTGCTTATAAAGCCGTGCGCAGGCCCCGAGAGGCTAATGTGCGGCATTTGCCGGGTCGCCTGGGCTCTCTGGAATGCTTCTTTAAAGAAACTTACATTGCCAACGTGACGATTCCGAAGCTTGCTCAGCAAGTTCGCGAGTTTGCAGGGCAAACAAAGCCCGACTTGATCTTTTGCACGCTGGAAGGACAGACCATGATCCGGCTTGCCGATCAGATTCAGAAAACATTGCCACTGCTTATGGTGACACAAGTTTGGGACCCGCCAGAATGGTGGTTGAGGAGCAACAGTGTGGACGGCTGGTCGAGATCATCTATTTTGAAGACCTTTTCGTCGGTTCTCAAAAATTCCGCCGCCGTTGCAGCAGCATCACCGGCAATGGCAGAAGCCTACTCACGTGAGCACGGTGCCAGGGCAATTGCTGTTGTGCCCGGACTACCAAGAAGCTGGGCAAAACAGTCCGCTACCAGGCTGAATGACGGAAATAATCTGGTCATAGGCTTTGGCGGGCAGATGTATTCGAAAGACGAATGGGATCAACTCCTGGCCACGCTTGATGCGCTGGATTGGAAAGTGGAAGGGCGCGACGTCGAAATCATTATGCTCGGACGAGAATTCGAGTTGGAAGGTTTCAACAAGAGAAACATTCGCTATCTGGGCTGGCGCGATCAAATCGAATCAATCGAAATACTCTCTCAATGCGACATTCTGTATTGCCCGTACTTCTTCGACAGAGAACTCGAATCGACAGCCCGGCTCAGCTTCCCATCCAAGCTGACTACATACCTGGCAGCCGGACGTCCCGTGCTTCTCCATGGTCCGGAATATTCGTCGCCTTACAGGTTTTTGAAAGAAAATGACGCCGGAATGCTCTGCCACGGTTTGTCTAAATCGGCAATCGCCAATGCCTTGAGCCGACTGGTTTACGACACCGACAGCTATGCTCGACTGGCGGGAAATGGCTATCGGGCATTCGTCGAAAATTTGACCGATGAGTACATGCGTTTGCAGTTTTTGAAAACTCTCTCGATGGCCAGTGACTCGAGAGGCTCTTCAAAATGAGCCAATTTAGAATTGTTCAAGTCGGCGCAACCGACGTTGAAGGAGCGCGCTTCAATGGACAAGAGCTCCATCAGAAATTGATTCAGAGGGGCATTGAATCATCTCAGGTGGTGTGGAGAAAACGCGGCACCGATGACACTACCTATGAAATGTTTTCCGGTGCATTGAGAAGCAAGATTGATCAAACAGCGGCAAAACTGGAACGCGATCTGTCCTTGCAATCGCTCCTCTCGCCACTGGCCTTTGAGTTTGCCAAACATCCGCAGTTCAAGGCTGCCGATTTAGCTCATTATCATTTGATTCACACTGGGTTTTTCAATCTCATGGCCTTGCCTGGATTGACACAGTTAAAACCCTCCGTCTGGACTCTTCACGATCCCTGGGCGATGACCGGGCATTGCGTTCACCCGTTTGACTGCACACGCTGGAAAGAAGGCTGCGGCAGCTGCCCGTCCTTAGACAACGAATTTTCAATGAAGCGTGACAATACAAGGCTGATGTGGCGGATCAAACAACTCGCTTATTGCATGAGCGACTTCGATCTGATCGTCTGCTCGAAGTGGATGGAAGGGATGGTCAAAGCTTCTCCGCTCATGAAAAAAGCGCGCCTGCATCGCATCCCTCTGGGCGTTGATCTGAACGCGTTTCAACCGGGCGATTCGCAGGCTAAAAAACAGAAATTGGGCGTCTATCCCGGCAATCTTGTCGTTGCCTTGAGAGCTACGACCAGCATCTATAAAGGCCTGCCGCACGCCATTGAATGCTTGAGAAAGCTGGATACGAAACAGCCCTTGACGATATTGACCTTCAATCAAAAAGGTCTCTTTGAAGAGTTTTTCGGGAAATATCAAATCATTGATCTGGGGTGGCTGGAAAGCACCGAAGAAATGATCGATGCGTACCAGTCCGCCGACATTTTCCTGATGCCTTCCGAAGGCGAGTCTTTCGGCATGATGGCAGTAGAAGCTATGGCTTGCGGAAAGCCATCCATCATCTTCGACGGAACAGCACTGCCGGAGACCACTTTCGCACCGGAATACGGCGTCAGTGTAAGAAAGGGAGACAGCGACGCGCTGGCACATGCTCTTAAGGGCTTGCTTGAAAATGAAAGCAAACGCCTTTCACTTGGTGAAAAAGGCAGGAAGCTGGCCGTGCAGCATTATGGTGAAAAGGAATATGTAGACCGTGTGATTGCACTCTACACTGACGTGTTGGCTAGACGCGGCAGCAAAGCCTCAGCCGGCGGTAAGTCCGCTTCTCCTCTGGCATAACGCCGCAAACTTAGCGTTTTGCCGTTTCTTTCATTCGCACGGCAATGGCGTGCGGTCTGAGCAAATCGTTCTTCTCCAAAAGTTCGCGAATTTGCTTTTTCGTCATCAAGTCTTTGCGCGAGTCATACTCCACTCCGGATATGTCTGCCGCAATCAAGTCACCGCTCTGCAATTCCGGCAGGATCGGCTGCACAACGTAATATCCGTCACGCTCTGTCGTGCGGTGTGACTCCTCATCGGAGACCAGGGACTCATGCTCTTTTTCACCTGGACGAATGCCGACCACTTTGATCTCGATTTCGGAATCACCCACCATTACTTCGGCAAGGTCGCGGATATTGGCGGCTGGGCATTTAGGAACGTATATTTCACCGGGTTTGGCGCCCTTGAGACAGGCAAAAATCGTATCGACAGCGTGATCCAGAGGCAACAAAAATCTGGTCATCGTCTCGGTTGTAATCGTCACCGGACCGCCGCAAGCAATCTGCTCGTGGAAAAGCGGTATCACAGAGCCGCGCGAGGCCAGCACGTTGCCGTATCTGACGCAGGCAAAACGCGTGTCTGCACAGTCTAGATTGGCGCGCCCGTAAATGCGTTCTTGAATAGCCTTGGTCATGCCCATTACATTGACGGGCTTGCAGGCTTTATCTGTGGAGACTCCGATCACAGTGCGCACGGTCAGCGCATTTTCGCGAATGGCGCGGCAAATGTTCTCCGCACCGACAATATTGGTCAAAACGGCTTCATAAGGAAAGTATTCGCAGGCCGGTACTTGCTTCAATGCAGCAGCGTTGAAAACGACATCGGCATCGCGGATTGCCGTTCTGACTGAACTGTAGTCGCGAATATCGCCGATGTGAAACTGCAATACGCGCTGGTAGTTGTGATAAAAAACTTCGTCGGTAGCAACAGCGAGCTGTTGAAACTCCAGCCGCATGAAATGCTGCTTCGCCTCATCGCGCGAGACAATCAAAAGCTTTTTCGGCATTCCGCATTCGCCGGACAGCAATCTCTTCACGAGAAGCTTGCCCAGAGAGCCCGTACCACCGAACACAACTACGTTCTTATTGGTCAGCATGACCTACTCCAATAGCACTCAGACCAGGGATCATAGCAAAGAATGCCGTAGACTGCCTTGGAGAGGTGATACCTGGACATATTCAATAGAGGGACTCATTGTTAGACGGAACTAAACTTTGGCAAATAACGCTTACTGCGGTGTCTTGGAACAGGCAGCCATGGTGTCGGCCCAGACGCCTTTGACAAATTGATACAGCTCCACGTCATAACAATTGCGTTCTGAAAGGGCTTTAATTGCCTCAGGGGAAACCTTGGAGAGGGGCGCACGCATCTCGTTGACGTTTTCTTTGGGAACATCCTCCAGAGACCAGCAGAAAACTTCCGCCAGAACGGATAGAAACTCATCAATCTGCTCGGTCACACCAATCAAAAGAAAGTTTTTGACTACATTCACTTTGGCTTGCTCGAGCATTTCTTTCGTGCACTCGCGCTCGGGAGCATGAGCCGGATCCGAGTCGCACAACATGCGCACCATGTGATTGTCGAAATAAACATCGCTGTAGGCAAAGTCGGCAATAGACATTTTCTCCTCGACGATTCTCTTGCCCTGATCCAGCCAGCTGGCGTTAGCTTTCAGATAATAGTAGAGCGACACAACTCTATCGATCGGCTCGCGCATGATGCTGATATTGACTGAGGGTCTATCCGTCATCAAATCGACGCGCCGTGAAAAGGGAATGTGACCGGCAAGCACATCGTACTGGCCGAATTTGGAGTCCACTACTTCTTTTGTTTTCTCACCTGTAGCCATTTCCAACTCGTGAATGCGCGCCACTCTGGGCCTGGTCAGACACCTTCTTAAATAAGCAATGACGCTGTTGCCTGCGGTTTTCTGTATGTGGGTAAAAACGATAACCGGCATCACTCTGGCGTTAAATGCATTTTCCAGAAGGGCCGGCAAAGTGCCAGCCTCAGGCAGATGGTTCGCATATGCAGGCAGGCTTTTCTTCAAAAGCTGAGCACGCCTTTCAAGAACGACAAGCCTGCGAAATGCACCCACTACATTCTTAACCTCTTCATTGAGCGTTTGCTCGGCGACCAGGTGCGCCGAAATCGTCGCCTGCATGGAAGTCAATTCGGAAATTCTGTTGTTGAGCTCGCGATTGGCGGTCTCCAACTTTTCCAGTTTAGCCTGCAGATAGCCTGTCTCGTGGCGCGTAAGAAGAGCAACGCCTGTAAGCACGGATTCCTTTAGTCCCGGCACGCTGCGCGCAAATTTGATCGCCGCGCATGTTAATCGCTCGCTTTTCGATCCCGTAGAAGTAGTCATTTTTTCCTCGGTCATCACTAGAAAAAGTTCGTAATTTGACTCCTCACAACATTGACAACTACGGCTGAAGGGCTGAAATTCTCTTCCAGGTTGTATCGTCCCATCCACCCTTGTCTGGTAACGGTTTCCACTGATTCGACTATATTGTTTTGATCCATTCCGGCCACCACATGCGCCCCTCCTTCCACCGACTCCGGACGCTCTGTAGTCATTCTCAAACTGACGCAAGGAACCTTCCAGAAATACGCTTCCTCAGGAGCTGTGCCGGAATCGGAAAGCACGCAGAATGCCTTCATGTAGAGTTTGTTAAAATCATAAAAGCCCAACGGATTCATGATGTTGACGCCCTTGGGCACATCGATGCCTTTGAGCTTGCTTTGGGTGCGCGGATGCATCGGATAGACGACTACTTTGCCGAAGCGTTTGTGAATCTCGCCCAGCGCACCGATTATTGCTTTCAAGTACTGAGGGTTATCGACGTTTTCACTTCTGTGGGCGGTTACCAGCACATAGGCTTTCTCGTCGAGTTTGAGGCGTTTGACGGCATCGCACCCCTCTATTTCGGGCAAAAATGCGCGTATCACCTCAAAAGTCGGATTGCCCGAGACAAAAATTCTCGAGGGGTGTATGCCCTCTCGCATCAGGTTTTCTCTGTGATACTGGTTAAACGGAAGATTGATGTGGGCAGCATGGTCGATCAACTTTCTGTTTCTTTGCTCGGGCATGCGGCAATCCCACGCTCTTAAGCCAGCTTCCATATGAAAGGATTTGATGCCACGCTGAGCGGCGGGCATCACGGACAATCCGCTGAAAGTGTCGCCCAGTATCAATAGAGCATCCGGTTTAATCTTTTCGAACAAAGCATCGGTTTGAACTATGACGTCAGCCACCTCCTTGGCATAATTGGAAGTGTCAATCTGCAACTGGTAATCAGGCTTTCTCAACTTCAAGTCAGTGAAGAAAAAGTCCTTTAATTCCGGTGTGAAATTCTGACCGGTGTGCACCATGATGTGCTCGAAATTGAGTTCGTCGAGCAATCGCATGGTTGACCAGAGCTTAATCATCTCCGGACGAGTACCAAAAATTGTAACTACCTTCAAAACAGTTCACCTTTAAAAAACTGGTTGGCAATACATCTTACAGATCAGTCTATAGATCAGCGTCATTTATGGGTGAGAAGACCACCTTAACGTCAGGCAGGGGCGTAATCATGCGCCCCCCGGCAGCTAGATATCCTCTGCATTTTTCAGCAATTTCGTTGAAATATCCCCAGGCAAAAATCAACAGGTAATCAGGTCTGTCTTCCTGCAAACGACGATTGGAATAGATCTCGAAATGCGATCCAGGCGTGCAGTATCCTTCCTTGGCCGGAGCATCATCGATCATAAAGTCAATGTAATCGCTTGTTATTCCTGAATATTGAATGATTGTATTTGCTCTTCCTGACGCCCCATATCCGGCAATGCTTCTGCCTTTTTTCTTCAATCTAGCCAAAAGGTCCATGAGCTTTTCTTTTCTTAAGGCGACATCTAGCCCGAAATTAGAATAGGTCTCTATCTTGTTGTATCCCTTGGTCAATTCGTCACGCTTAAGAAGATCCACACGTGCCGAAATGCTCTTTGCATACTTGCTTGTATTTTTCGCCACGTAATAGCGCATTGAGCCGCCATGAATCGGAATCGGCTTTACGTCGAAAACGGTCATATCGTAGCGAGAGAAATGGTTTTGCAGTGCTATCAAAGAGTGATAGTAAAGATGCTCGTGATAGATCATGTCGTACTGCAAGCCTTCTATGACCTTGCCGAGATAATGCACCTCAAAGACAAACACTCCATCTTCTTTGAGTAGGTCTCTAACCGCCGCTGTTACGCCATTGATATCCGGAATGTGGGCATACACATTGTTGGCGACGATCAAATCCGCCTTACCGTACTTAGTTTCGATGTCGCGGCCCACCTTTGGGCCAAAGAAGTCGTTGATCGTATTGATCCTGGGATCTTGAATTGTGTTGATGACATTGGTGGCCGGATCCACACCGATTAAAGTTCGCACCTTTTGATCTGCAAACGGCTTCAAAAGAATTCCATCGTTACAACCGAACTCGACGACTGTTGATTCTTCAGGATTGAGAAAGCGTGAGGAAACCTCCATTGCATAGTCGACAAAGTGCTCTTTGAGAGAACGGATGGCCGAAGAGAAATAGAAGTAATTGTTGAAGAGCAGCTCAGGCTCTACAACATCGACTACCTGAACTGCGAAGCATTCAGTGCAAAAGAAAAGGCGCAGTGGAAACTTAGGCTCGTTTGCGATATCTTCCTTCTTAAGGAAGCCGCCCGCCAGTGCGACATCACCAAAATCGATAATCGAATGCATTTTCCCGCTTTGGCAGAAAGCGCATGTCACTTTGATGCTTCTGGCTTGTGCTTTGTCTCTGCTAATCTTCGTCGAAACACTCACGTTGGCACTCTCCCTTTCGTTGCAACTATCCGAGTAAATGCTTTAGATATCTGCCATAGTCTGCCAATGAAGGAAAAGCAGAATACAAAGACTGATTGTCAATTCCGGTCGCCAAATGTGGAACCTCAAAAAATTTTGCTCCCAGCCTTTTTCCCTGCATCACTTCTTCAAGTAAAATCGATGGTCCTATTTCCTCGGTCATCATTCGCGCCAGAAGTGTGCATTTGATCGCTCGAATACCATTGGAATAGTCGGTAATCGGCAATTGGATCATCATTCCCATCAACCTATTGCAAAGCACAGATAAAAGTTGGCGCATCAGGCCAACACCTTCGACCTGACTGTAAGGAGAGAATCTGGTCGCTTTGATGAAATCGTAAGAGAGCAACATTGGTCTCAAGAAACGATCGATTGATTCAGGATTGGCAGGTACTTCCCCGTCCAAAACCAGGGCATAATCATAGCCATGATCGATTGCGGCCCGAAATCCGGCTCGATTGGCGCTGCCATATCCGCTCCTTTCAGGGCGCTCGATTACTATCAACTGTGCATACACCTCACTGAGCTGGCCGAGAACCATTGCTGTTTCGTCGGTACTTCCATCATTGACGACGATGACTGCGGTGCGCACGTGAATGTTCTCGAGAATCTTTATGATTGAGGTCACTCGCTTTGCCACCTGGTGTTGGGCGTTGCACACAGGCAAGATCACACAAAAGGTGGGCGGCTTTTTCGCCTTCTCCCACTGATGCCTGGTGCGATTTACAGAGCTTTCTGTTTTCTCTTCAATTACTGGTGATGCCGTCATTTCCTGAAGTTTCCGTTGAGTTGATCTGTCTTTACTTTCAAACTTTACTTGCTGTTCGAACAGGCTGTCACCGTATACAGTGCCGAGTCTTCGTGCATTTTTTGAACCAATTCCTTCCATGGTCTAGCCTTGATTCCAGTCTCAACCTGAAACCGCTCGCCGTTCAGCGAGCGATTGCAGTCGAACACATCATCCGGCGCTATTTCGACATTCAACTTGTAGGCTTCATTGATAAGCGAAAGAAGGTCAAACTTGGTTATCGGCTGCGTGGCAATGTGAAAGATGCCACTTAAATCTCGATGCCGTGTGATTACCCGGGCGATTATTTCGGACAACTCAACTGTTGGCCAGCCAGTAAAAATCGCTTTACGGAAACCTTTGATGCAACCTCCTTTCTGGCGCAAAAACCACTCGAGAAGCGAATATTCGCCCTGGATTTGAGGACCAATAATTGAAGTGCGTATGGTCAAACAATTTTCTGCTTCGATTTCGCCAAGCAGCTTCGTGCGCCCGTACTGGTCTTCAGGATCCGGCCGGTCGGATTCCGCATAATTTCCCTTGTTGCCGGAAAAGACGCAATCAGTCGATACGCTGATTAACCTGATCCCATTGCGGACGCAACGTTCAGCCAAGCGATGCGGAAAAACGGAATTTACCGAAATACTGTTAACCGCATCTTTGGAAGAGGCAATCTGCTTCACAACACCGACTGCATTAACAACTACGGTCGGATTGGCAATTTGAAAGGCCCTGTCGATACTTTCAACATTTTGCGCATCGACCCTGTCAATCACCTCTGTGCGGCTGAACACACCCGGATAGGCAAGAGCCAGGTCCCCGTTTCGCATCGTCACGAAGGTCTCAACTTCCTTTGAAATTACCTGGCTAAGCTTGTGACCAAGCATGCCGGAGCCGCCAAAAATTAGAACTCTATCACGCATACAGGTCAGATTCTCATGCAATCCGCTTACCTTCGGCTGAAAGCGCGGTTTTTCAGCATAAAGCATACCTGCCCGCGCACACTTAAAACGCGAATTAGCTAGTTCTAAAGCCTTTCTTCAAACTTGATAATCTTAGACAATTGCGGCGAAGGCGGCGAAAGCAGTGAAGGATAGCAACTACCATGACTGAAATTACAGCTGAAAACCCTCAAACACTGGAAGAGGTGCCGTTTCTAATTCTGGCGGGAGGGAAAGGCACACGGCTTGGAGACCTAACCAAGGATGTGCCGAAGCCGCTGGTAGACATCGGCGGTGAACCCTTTATCGCCCATGTATTACGATTGCTTAAACGAGAAGGAGTGAAAAAAGTCATCCTTCTCACCCACCACCTGGCCGACCAGATCGAGGACTTCATTCAAGACGGCAGCAAATTTGGTCTGGAAGCGGCATACATTAAGGACGGTCCGGAAGCCCTGGGCACAGGAGCTGCGGTCAAACAGGGATTGTCTAAAGTCGAAGACTGCTTTGCTGTGATGTATGCAGATACCTATCTGGATATCTCCATGGCACCTGTTCTTGCAGCCTTCAAGTCTTCCGGACTGAGCGCCATGATGACTGTTTTGGAAAATGCCAATCAGTGGCTGCCAAGTAATGTCGAATACGATGATGAGAACGGAAAAATAGTCAAATACGACAAGAAAAAAAACACCAGCAAAATGCATTTCTTGGACTATGGTCTGAGCTTTTTCTCCAAGCCGGCTTTTGAAAAGCATTGTAAAAGCTTGAACAACACAGCTTTCGACCTTGGCGATGTTTTTCAGTCAATGGCAAAGAAATCTGAGCTGGCCGGATACGCTGTAAACCGGCGTTTCTATGACGTCAGCACAGTCGAAAGCTTGATTGAGACGCGTGCCTACTTGAGTCAAAATCAACTGTGGCAGATTGACTCCAGTGGAAGAGCAACGTAATGAAAGTGTCAATAGTAATCCCTTGTTTCAATCACTGGCGTTATCTCTCTGATGCCGTAGAAAGCGCCTGCAATCAAACTTATCCAGACATTGAAATTATTGTCGTCGACGACGGCTCCCAAGAAACTCCCAGCGATGAATTGCTCGAATTTCTAAAAACCAAAAACGTCCTACTTTTGAGAACCGATCGTCAGGGACCTTCAGCGGCCCGCAATCATGGTATTCAAAACGCGCAGGGACACCTGATCTTGCCTCTGGACGCCGATGACAAGATCGCGCCGACCTACATTGAAAAAGCAACAACAATTTTCCAGGACCAAGACAACACGGGCATCGTTTATTGTGACGCGCAGTATTTCGGCAGCCGCAGTGACAATTGGGAATTGCCTCCATACAATTTTCCCGACATCCTTTTTGATAATTATATTTTCTCTGCAGCCCTGTTCAAGAAAGAAGATTGGCAGCGCGTCGGCGGATACAACGCCAATATGGCTTATGGCTGGGAAGATCATGATTTCTGGCTTTCGATAATAGAACTGAAGAAAACCGTGGTCAGAATTCCGGAAACACTCTTTTACTATCGCCAGGAGAATGATTCGCGAACACAGCGCTTCACCGCACAGCAAAAGATGGAAATGTTTGAACAAATGGCGAAAAATCATCGCGATTTGTACGTCGAGAACCTGGATTTCATACTGCACAGATTTGCCGAATTCCGTCAGCTGCTCGATGCCGACACGCCCGAAATGGAAATGAAGAGGGAATTGCAGAATCTCAGAGACAGAATTCGCCAGATGGAATCGAGCGGATTCTGGAAACTTAGAAACAACTGGCAAAAGGTAAAGCAGGCTCTTAAAGTATCAGCCAAACATGCGGCCAGCGAGAATTAACCGGGCGAAAATGAAAGAGCGGTTTCCTCGCCTTCAAAGATAAATCCGGCAAAACACAATGTAGAAAGGCTGCCAAATCCGCCGAGAGCATAGCGGCGCATTTCCAAAAGCCGAACAGGTGTATCGACGTTTTGAACGAAAATCTTGAGCGTCAACTCTTCGCAAGCTGAATTACTGAGCGGCGGAAATTTAAGAGCTACAGGATAGTCGTCGTTTATCTCCGTCACTGAAACATGAGTTTCTACCAACAGCTCTTGCGACTCGCCCAAAATTTGCAGATAGATTTCCCCGTGCTGAAGGGGAACCTCAACGATTGGCGCCAGAAGAATCCCCGCCAAGTTTTTCGTCGACAGTTTTACTCTGTAGCTGAGGAAAGCGACACGCAGCATACTGAGACTGGGCTGCAAACGATAGCCCTGAAGGTTTCCGGCGAACATGGCCGTGTCGTCCTTCAGCCTTTGAAATCCTTTGCTGACAAGACTCCAGGCATCAAAGGTATTGCGAAATCGATCCGACCAAAAAATCGCCCGCCGCGTCCTGAAAAGATCAAGCTCTTGCGCAATAAACTTGCTTTTTTCTCGCA
>JADZFV010000141.1 GCA_020854255.1 Candidatus Melainabacteria bacterium
TCTCGCCGAGGGTTCTGAGAAGGTTCTCCTGATAAACAGCTTTTAGATTGCTATCCTTAACATTGGTATCAATGTCGTCCAGTTCGCGGCGAAACATCTGGTAAGCAGAACTCACATCGGAGGAAATCTCCGTGTTGATGTTCCTGGCATCTTGAAGCGCCTCTGCTGTTGTTGTCTGAGTTGTTTTAACATCTTGTCCGGACATTACTTTCACCTGCAATTTCACCAGCTATCAATGGCGAAACTTACAGCTCGAATGTTTCGGAGTTGCAAAATTTTGAAAATTGCCAAGCAATTTCTCGCATATTTACTCTGTGCGATCGTCTAAATCTGCTAGTTCTACCGCGATTTTTTAAGCCAGGTCAAACCCCGCCCTTAAGGGCGGGGTGCTTGAAAGGATGAACGTTCATGTGCCGTTTAACAGGTCGAATACAACTGGTTGATAAAGTTCAGGTGGAGCTAAGACTAATCCCGTGGGTACTAAAGCTATGGATGACTTTGACGCTGGCAATGCCGAAAACCCCACTCTGAGTTTAAGTGGTTCAAGCGTCAAGCCGGAGACATCAGTTTCGCTAGCTGCGGAAGCAGGTCTCTTTACTCCCGGAAATCTCTTTCTCGGCAAATACAATATAAAGGATCGCATCGGCGCTGGCGGAATGGGCGTTGTCTACCGCTGCTCGCAAGTTTTTATCGGCAAAGACATGGCCATAAAGACGCTCAACCAATCGTCGATGAACGACGAAGCGGCCCAGCGTTTTCAAACTGAAGCAAAAGCTGCAGGTTCTCTCAATCATCCAAATCTGGTTTCCGTTTACGATTTCGGAGTCACCGAAAGTGGCACGCCCTACATGGTCATGGACTTTGTACCAGGCAAAACCTTGCAAGACGTTTTATCGGCACACGGTCAAATGCCCCTTGAGACTGTCATCGACATTTTTATCCAATGCGCATACGGTATGGCGCACGCCCATGAAAAGGGAGTCTTGCACAGGGATATCAAACCCAGCAACATCGTGTTGATGCAGGAAGAAAATATTGGCCCGGGTTCTATTCGCATTCTTGATTTCGGCATTGCCAAAATTACTTCCGAAGGCGCGCAAACTCAAGAATTAACGAGGACCGGAATGGTGATCGGCAGCCCGCTATATATGAGCCCGGAGCAAACCATCGGCAGAAAAATGGACGCGCGCACCGACATTTACTCACTGGGTTGCGTGCTCTTCGAATGTCTGTGCGGAGCACCGCCATTTCAGGGCGAAACCGTTATCGAAACCTTGATACTTCACCAGACCGAAACACCAAGGCCCCTTCGCGAAGCTTCAATGGGGAGGGAATTCCCCTGCCGCCTTCAAGAACTTGTCTCGTCCATGATGGCAAAAAGCGTCGACGAGAGAATTGATTCAATGAGCGCTGTCCACGACGAGCTTGTGAAAATTCGGGGATTGATAGAGAACCCGGACAATTCCCGACAAGCATCTCACCAGAAGGAAAACCAAGTCACAAACACTTCAAAGGAAAAGGTGCAAAAGCCTGCCGTAGAAAACCACGCTGATATCAACAGCAAGCTGTTGAGCACTCCTGCCATTGTTTCGGCAATTGTTGCGGCGGTACTCGGTATTTCTGTATTAATGGTCAGTCAATTGACACCTCCGCCACAAAAGCCTGTGAAACAGATACCTCTCATTTACGGAAGATTTGCTACTCCGGGTGAAGAGCGCGATTGCTACGATCATAAAGTTAGAAAGGCACTTGCTGAAGCAATAAGTCGCGGACAGGACTTAGTGCATGTCGCAGCCTGCGAGTTCTCACAAAGCCAGTTTGAAATTCTAGGCAACGAGAAATGGATTCGAAAGCTGGAGCTGATTGAATGTTCGCTCTTTACGCCCTCCGGACTGGCTACAATTTTGAAAAATCAAGTCGAGTCCCTGAATCTCCGCGGTTCAGACCTCAATGATGACTGCTTAGGCGCAATTTCGCACTGCCACTCACTGCACCACTTGAGTCTGGAAAAGTGCACGAACATATCACCGACCGGCCTGATGGAAATCGCGCGCATGAAAAATCTTCAAACACTGAATGTGTCGCGAGTGCCGGTAAGTGACGAAGTGCTAAGAGTGTGGGCTGATAACATGCACGATTGCATCAACCTTGATGTTTCACAAAATCAATTAATTGGCGATAATTCCCTGCGAATTATCGGAAGGCACAGAAAGGAATTTTCTCTCAACGTCGCAAACACGTCAGTTTCTGATGAGGGCTTGAAGTACTTAGGCAAGAATCTCCGCGTATTGAACTTAATCGGAGATCACCGCGTTACTGACAGAGGCATCAAAACTCTGGTCAATAACTGTCCCAATCTGATTGTGCTGCAAATGCCCGGCACTTCAGCAACGGTGAAGGGAATCCTCAAGTTGACCAAACTGAAGAAACTGCATGATCTCGAACTCGGGAAGTTAAACATCGACGCGGCTACACGCAATCACATAAGAGATACCTTTAAGGCAAGAGAGGTCAACACATACAATTTCTGAGTTTGGCTCACAAGGGAACTGTCGCCTCACCGGAATCACTATACGCAGCAGCGTAAGTAAGTTCGCCTCCGGCTGCTCGTGAAGGCGCTTGCAGCGGTCTTCGTACAATGCATGCGCAATTACTTATGACGCCCAGTATAACGTTCAATTTGCACTGGCTTCTTGAATCGCTTTATCAACTGCTTCACCAATCGGCGTCGAATTTTGCCCGTGGCTCGTCAATCGGTCATAAGTAGCCGAGGCTCGATTTGTCGGCTCGATGATTTTTCTCTGATAGCAGGTGCACAATTCGCCCGTGGCAATTTCAATGGCACCCTGAATCGCTTCATTCTCATCCTTACCCGCTCCTTCGTAGGTATGTCCGATTGTCGAATTTGCGCATTCGCGCGCAACATTCTCAGCATCGCTATAAAAGTGCTTGCAGATGCGTATGTGTCCGTCTTCATGAGCAATTACACGATCGGACACGCCTTCCGGCACCCACATTTCAATCGGCAAAGCCAGTTCGACACTAATACGTTTGACCAACACTGTCGCTTGAAGTCCCTGCGTACTTGGCTCCAATTTTTTTCTCTCCACTGTTATTTCCGGAGTGATTCGATAGTCCCAGTGGGTATTTGCTTCTACTGAGGGATGTTTACCCACCTCTTCAGGGGGGCGATTGTCCTTGTCGTATGCATGCCTTTGTATCACAGGCTCAGACTTACGCACTGATACCGGTTGAGCGGTATTGCACGCGGCAAGCAAAACTGCAGAGAGCCAAACCGTGGCAGCGCTAAGCCGGTTAACTATCAGAAACGGCATCAGCTTTTTGAAATGCATCACCCTCAATCTCCACTGGTCGACGAAGTGCAGCCCGGACAGTGGTTTGCAAGTATTTAGCAAGCGCCAAAATAATGCAAATCGTTCCTAAATCTTCCAACAACTCCTCCACCATCACCGTCAAATCGAGAAAGAAAGGCCAGGTTAAACCCAAAGGGCTAGGTATCAAGGTGACCGGCGGGCTGCGCATGCCTTGTATGAAATCAAAGCTTTCCGCAACCAGGTAACAGGCTGCAGCAGCCAACATGAGAATGCGCAAGCTTCTATGTAGAGCAAACCGTCTCCAGAGAAAGAGCCAGCAAAATCCGCCGGCCGCAAGCAAAAATGGCGCGTAAAACAAAATCCAGGGAGAACGGGAAGTTGAGAAATGGACGACAAAAGACTCAGCACCATAACCCTGACGTATGAAAAAACTCGCAATGGCAGAGCGCATGTTCGGCACCACAAAATCTTGAAGAAAAGACCCGACATGCTCGTGGATGGTGGCTACTTCATCGGCAGAAGCAGCTAAAAACAAGAGCGCAAAGAAAAGCCACACCCACCTGTGCGGGGCTGCGGATTTAATTCTCCACTCGAGAGCAAAATTGAGCGCCGAAAGCTGAAAAACCATAAACCAGAGAATTGATGCGTACCAGGCAGGAATGTTCTGTTCTTGATTGAGGTCAAAAAATCGATGGAAATATCCGCCACCCGGAATAACAATCTCACAGTCGGTTATGTAGTAATTGATGGCGTGGCAAACACCCAGAAAGCAGATCGCGGCAATCATTCCAATTGTGACGACTCTCATGAGACTTATATGCCGCTGAGCCTTCATAGGCGAAGCCGGCTCATTTCTTACACCGTCAAACGAATATTCGCAGGACTGCTGCAATTGAAGCCCTTCGGAATTTGAAGAGGTATTGCCTGAGGCGTTATCCATCTGAATGTACCAGACTTCGATTCATATGCTGATTATCCTTCATCTTCAATGCCGGTAAATACCGCCCGTGGGGGAGGGGCATTTTATCGGCAACAGGCTTGGGCGGCAGCGATTGATTTTTCATAGTGAGGCACCAAGCCGATCTTGCCACTGAAGAAGTCACGACAGATCCCCCAGAACCCCGCACCAGTGACGTCTTACTGCATCACCCCCTGGGGCGATGCAGTAACAGTGAGGGTAGCCTATCATCGCAATGAAGCCATCGCTTTCGCTGACAAGATTAAATCAGTCCGGCCAGGCAAATTATTGGACTACAGACCTGCAAACGCGTACCCGAACGCTCCTCTCAAAAAGGGGGGCGTTCAACTATCGTCCACCGCGAGAAAAGCTCTCCTGCGCGGCATAAAGGTGTAGTGGCTACGGACTTTGACCATGATCAACCCCGCCTCTGCAAACAGCAAAAAACAACCAAAAGGCACGCGCCGCCTGCTTCGCTCACCGGAAACGACACTGAGTGTCACGGTAATGTTGGCTTTCTTTCTTGTCGCCGGCGCCGCCATTTCCTCCTACATGCACTCATCGAAAGCCATTCAGACCGGCAAAAGCGTCGAAAAGTCGCAAGAATTGTTGGGCGGGCTGGAGTCGATTATCTCGATCATGAATGACATGAAGGTTCAGGCGGAAACCTACA
>JADZFV010000142.1 GCA_020854255.1 Candidatus Melainabacteria bacterium
ATGGTTGCAGGAGGCACATGCTGCAGTCCGGCTGCCGTCGATTTCATCACTTCAAAAACTATCAGTGCATAGGGCAACCGGCTTCTCTCAAAGCGTGCGTGCTCCATATCGAGGAAGTGAAGAAAGAGCGGAAAGGGGATTAGCCCGGTATCCGGACGAAGAAGTAGAACATTTGCCGAGTTTTGCGACTCGGTGTCAATTGCCGACAAGTGCACTAGTTCATGTTGTCTTGATTGGTCAGGTCTGTCAGAGAAGAAAACGAGACCGCAATTCCATAAATTGAACAAAATTGGAATAGCTTCGAGCCGTTTTGTTTTTCCACTTCTTATCAAATCGAAAAAAGTGCTCTTACTGTCGAGATGTGCATACAAATGCTTCTGCGCAGACAGAGCAAGTGGAGTCCCCTTACTGACAGCGCTCTCAAATTCATCTTCAGTGATAGAGGGATACTTGCGCAGGATAAAGGCATCAGGGTTTAACCCTGCCCGTTCTAGCTCACTGCATTGATCGAGTAGAAGCGCCCCCTCCATAAGCAATGCATCGAGCCGCTTTTTGACAGTTTCTTCCTTGTTCTTCTGAGTGGGAAAGAACTGAAATTTGCCATGCTCGATCAAGACCATTTCCAGGACGGCACGGTCTCCTGTTTCATTCAAGGTAGATGCATGAACTGGAGATCCGTTCAGGAAAAAAATCTCTGCCTGAGCCTGCGGACCGCTGACTGTAAGCCGACCGGTCATCTTCGTTATGTTTATTGATTGCAATAAGCTGAAGATGGGCACATCGCAAAGATCTCCTTCCAGCGTTACTCCCTTGTGCTTGTTCTGTCTGAGATCCTCCGCCATGCATTGAAAGCGAACCAGACTATCTTTGGTCGCTTTTCTGTCCCGCAGCTGTGCCAGAGCCGGTAAATTCGTATAAGAAGTGCGATGGTCCAGCGTCTCTTCCACGACGCCTTTACACTGTGATACCACCATATTTAAGATGGATCCGACATCACCGGTTGAGTGAGTCCAAATGATTGGCGCATCCACACCATCGCTTGAAAGAGTCCACTCCGGGCTGCCTGAACTGGGACTGGTCGCAAACAAGAGATAAGGAACGACCTTTTCTTCCCACAAAAACGGCAATTCCACCGGTCTACCGGGCGTAGCTGTGGCCTGCTGCATGACAAAACAAACCACTTCATGGGTGGGCAATTTGGGAAAAACTTGCAATCTTAAAGGTGAAACCACGGCATAAAGTCCATGCTCGGCGAACCGAATTTTCTGCCATCAGAAGAATATCTGCCCCAGTAAGACGCAGGAGAAGAAATCCTGCCGAATCAAAATAGGAATGCCACAAGACTCGGCGCCGGCAGACCCAGACATAAGCGCCAGCGCAAACCCCTTACACTTTCCATTATTTCGCATTTCACACCAGGCGCATCACCCAATTTAGTGAATCATTGCCAGGACAATGGCAACATCCGGTGGATTCTCGGACGTAAAAATCTTTATGGACCCAGATTGGCGCACAATTCTTCCAGGCGATCGAGCAGCAATTCTACCTGGGTCCAATTCTCAAATGTAAGTTCGCGCTCGATTTGCATAACCAGGTCTCCGCATTCATACATCTCAAAGGCGGGAAACAAGGCTTTCAATTGATGCGACGTCCACTGCACCGACGGCGTATTACGCATCTTTGTCGCCTCCCTGAGGGAGCTTATTGAATTTGCCAATCCGGCCACAAACTCGCTGTATAAAGACTTTGCCGCTTCTGACTCGACCCAGCTATCTAATTCTTTTGCCGCAGGCACAAAGCCGGATCCTGGTATTTGTTCATCGCCATTTTTCACTACTCCTTTCAGTTTGGTCTTTTCATCCTCCTGCGCAGGAAGCCATTGCCTGAGGACTGCTCTCAGCGCCTTTAATGTGACCGGTTTTGACAAATAGCCGTCCATGCCTGCTTTTGAGCACTGATCGCGGTCGCTCTGTGATGATTGGGCGGTCATGGCGATTATTGCGATGTGAGTTTTTGTGCGCCTTTCCTTTTGCCTGATGATCCTGGTAGTTTGAAATCCGTCCAGCTCTGGCATCTGGCAATCCATCAAAACCAGGGCGTATTGCGACCGGGAAATGGCTTCAACCGCTTGCACGCCATTCTCGGCAATTTCTGCTCTCAAACCCAACTCTTTTAGTTGCAGCACTGCCAGTTTTTGATTGACGCTATTGTCTTCCACGACAAGAATTGGCAAATTGGCAACAAATTTGCCTACCGAGTCGACGCTGGAAGGTGGTAATGACTGAGCCGGAAGAAACGACTGATCGCAAAGAGCGGATTGGTCTGGGTCTGATTCCTCCATGGGCAGATCAGCGATCGTGCAGTCTTCAGAGCCGGCAAGATGCTCGTACAAACGATTACGCCTTATTGGACGCGAAAGATACTCAACCGGTAGTTCTAAACAAAGTTTAGACAGGCAAGGCACGTCACGGGCGGAACCCATAATGAGGAGCTTCTCCTTCAGCGTTTTGGAAAGTCGCCTCAGATTTGGAATGACAAGATCAAGGCCTTCCGTATTATTAAGATCGAGGATTATGAAGCTAAAAGGACGGTCGTTCGACTCAGCCTTTACCGCCAGAGGCAATAGTTTTTTCTTGTCTTGCACAGTCACGATTTCAATGTTCATACCCCAGGCGATCAAATACTCCGACAAATTTTTCAATCGCACATTCGATTCGCCATAGAGAAGAATTCGCTTGCCGTTCAGCTTTGACTGGTTTACAAACTCTGGCAATTCGGCACTTGAAATAGCCAGAGGAATGGACAGCATAAATGAAGTTCCCTTTGTCTTTTCGCTCTCCACGGTCAACGCACCACCCAGAGTTTCCGTCAGTTTTTTGGATATGTAAAGACCCAGTCCCGTGCCTCCATATTTTCTTCTGATCGAACCATCGGCCTGCGCGAAAGGCTTGAACAAGCTGCCGATCACCGATTGCTCCATGCCGATTCCGGTATCTCTAACCTGAAAATTCACCATCGTTGCTGTACTTTCGGCGACAGTTTGGAAAATCTCGCCCTCGCCATCAGTACTTGTCCGTCCGCCAGGCGTGACTGCAACTGTAACTTCTCCATGTTCTGTGAATTTCACGGCATTGCCGATCAAGTTGATCAGTATCTGCCGAATTTTGCCGCTGTCACCAAACGCTGTTTTGGGCAGTAAAGGCGAAATGAAAGTGGAAAGTGATACGGACTTCTGTCTGGCTCTTTCGGCGACGATCTCGCAGAGCCCTTCGACAAGTGCGCACAGATCGAACCGGCTGGACTCCACGCCGAGCTTTCCCGCCTCCATCTTTGAAAGATCGAGTACTTCATCAATCAAAGAAAGCAATACTGAAGCGGAGCCATGCACAGTCGAGATCATATCTGTCTGCTCGGGATTCAAGCTCGTGCGGCTCAGCAAGTCGCTCATGCCAATCACGGCATTGAGAGGTGTTCTTATTTCGTGGCTGATATTGGCGACAAACTCGCTTTTGGCTCGGCTGGCCGCTTCAGCCATCTCCTTTGCTTTTTCCAATTCAGCGGTGCGCTTATTGACGCGCTCTTCAAGCTCTGCGTTTAAGGTGAGCACTTCTCTCTCTCTCAGTTTTAGAGCGGACTCTGCTTTCTTGCGCTCCTCGATTTCACTTCTCAGCCCTTCGATGAGCATCCCGTTCTCTAGTGAAGCAACTATCTGAGTACTGAGAAGTGACAAAAGCTCCGTACGTTTCTCGGTAAATATCCCGGAAGCCAGGCTATTTTCCAGATACAGAATACCCAACAATTTTGATTGCTTGAGAATTGGCAGCACGAAGACCGACCTTATCTCTTGCTTAACGCAGTAGGGGTCGGAACCGAACAACGGATCTCGGCGCGCATCTTTCAAAACAACAGCCTCGTTAGTGCGGCTGACATAATTGATCAGAGTTTTGGGCAGGCGCCCAAACGACGCAAGGGGAACCGTCTCGGTGTCTATCTCGCAGCGCTCCTGGGCTTGTGCTTCTCCGACTTCGCGCACTGCGCCGACAGTGCGCACATCTAAATCGCCCAGCTGGTTGGTCAAAAGAAGCACTCCTCTTTGTCCGCCGGCTGCTTCCATTACGACTTTCATGAGAGTGCCCAAGAGTTCATTTAGCTCTACCACCCCGGAAATCGCTTGACCCGCTTTCAGTACGCTTATTACATCATGAGGTTGTGATGCTACTGATTCGCGATCTTTGAGAAAAGAGTATTTCGCCGCCAGTTTTGCCACCTTCCGCATTGCGCCCCAGCGCTTGTAGCAGTCAATTGCTTCTTTCATATAGGCATCACCGGCGATGCTCAATCGGCGACTCAGATAGAATTTACCGGACAGCTCATTGGCCAGTGCTTCCAAGTGAATCAACCCATATCTATGGGCGCTTTGAATGGCCTCTTCATAAAGCTTCTCGGCTGCCAGGTAATTTTCAGTGAGCCGATTGTACTCGGCCGACACCAGAAGAAATTTCTGGCGAAAGCTTTGCGGACAGTTGTCAGACCAGAGCGAGAGTTTTTCCAGGCACTCGGTGATTTCCGTCAGGTAAGACGGCTTCTCCTCTTCACTCGCCTGATCGTAAAGTGCTGCCTGGAGCAAAGGATAATACAGCCAGTATTCGGTCTCGCCGGCAAAAGTGTTATGGGCCCAGAGTTTTTCTTTTGCTTTTTGCGCGCTTTCCTGCGCAGAGACAAGATCGCCGAGCAAATACTTTCTTTTTAGTTTAACGCAGTAATACAGGGCAGGCAAAATGGCAGGACCACAGTCAATTTCTTTTTCTTCATAGGCTCTTTCTTGCGACTCCTCCTCCTCAGTGGTGATGGTGCACGAAGACAGCCATACGGCTGCTTTTCTAATAACGTCGGCAACGGCCCACTGCCCGTGCAAATTGTAAGTTTGAAGGTGAGAGTAGTATTTTTCGGCAAGTGCTATTAATTCCGCCAGCGGCATCCCCTGCATCAAGGAGTGGACCATAATATGGCAGGCCCCATAGCCTGAGACCTGCAATTCTCCCGATCTCACCGCGGCATCAAATGATTTTTGTGCAAATTCGAGACAGGATTTCTTGCCCTGCGTCCAGAAGGAAATGACGCTAAATATCAAATCCATTCGCGCCTTTAGCATATTGAGACCGCGCTTGTCTACCAGCCTGGCGGCCAGAGAACCAAAGCGCACGGCGTCCTGGAAATTGCCAAAATTTCTTGGTAGCATGCTGCCAAAATATACATATCCAAATGCGGAGATATCGCAATTGCCGGCGTCCATGCTGAGATTGACCATCAAACAGCCACAGAGAAGAAATAAATTCAGGTCGACGGAAAGACTGGCGACATGAAGCACCAGCAGTAACTCCATTACAGCCAGCGTTTCTCTGTCAGTCATCTCCGGCAAATCAATCAATTCCTCGATAGCGCCAGCACCAATCTTTTGCCAAACTCTTTCGTACTCGGCGAGCATTCGCTCACGACCCGGTCTTGCATCAATTTCGATATCGAACATCTTCAGGCATTGCAAAGCCAGTTCAACCGAGACCGAAAAGTTCGCGATGCTGTTTTCCAATTCGATCAAAACCCGAAAGACAGCAGCTCTTTTCAGCTTGTCGCTGGATAGTTCAAGCAATTGCTCAAATGATTTCCTGGCACTGGCAATTGAACCGTTCAACCAGGAGCACCAGGCTCGCTCGAAAAGTAAGTCAAAACGAAGTTCCTCCGCTCGCTTGTGGCTGGAAAGATCGGCATATGCCGGGAGACTGCTTGATTCGGCTGGGGCGGCAGACAAAACTCCGCCACCATTCCGGTCTGTACGATCAACAACGCCCAGGTACACATCCTTAGCGGGGACTAGCGCCGACAATTCAGCAGCAGCAGATAGATCGACAAGAACAATGCCCGCATCCAGCAATTCGATAGATTGCAAGTAGTCCCTGTTTGCTTTCAGCAAGCGGGCTGCAATTAGATTTAACTCAGCCATCTCCAGGCGTTCGAGTGCATTTGTGACCTTGCCCTGGGCGATTTTGTAGTGATTGACTACGGTAAGAACGTCGCTTGCCTCTTTGTTGTCGCCTAACGTTTGCTTGAGCGCTCTGGCAATTTTCAGGTGACATTCTTCAATTTCTTGCGGTGAAATTAGCTCAAAGGCAGCTTGCCGAATTCGATCGTGAAGAAAACAACAGGCATTGCCTGCCACATGAACGAGTCCCTCAGCCTCAGCAGTCTCCATTGAAAGGACGAGCTGGTCTAGTGGCAGCCCGGTCACAGCGGACAATTCGTCCAGCTTGACCTGATTGCCCAGGCAGCTGGCCGATTTCAGGTGATCGAGTGTCGTTGGTGGTAGATCGTGCAATTTTGCAACCAGCAAGTCGGCCAGATTGTCCGGGTGCATTATTGAACGGACTTTTTCAATATCAAAAGACCAGGATTCAGTCGGCTCATCAAAATAGAGAATTTGTTTTTTATGCAAGCCGCAAAGCAATTGGCGAGCCAAGAGCGGATTGCCTTCGGTTTTCTCAAGAATCATGGCGCTCAATTGCATGACATTGGGAAACGAGCTTGGTCCCAGCGATTCGCGTATCAATTCGCTGAGACATTGCTGACTCAATCCCGGCAGATTGAGGCGAGACAATGCGATTCTGTTTGCTTCAATCTCGGCAATCATAGAAAAGAGTGCCTGTTCCGCTGCCACCTCATTGCTGCGACAAGAACCAACAACGAGCAGAGAGAGGTGATGGCTGTGAGCATCCATCAAGAGCGTTTTCAAAAACAGTAGGCCTTCATGATCTGCCCACTGTAAGTCGTCCATGTAAATGACCAGAGGATTCTCAGCAGTGGCGAAAATGCTGATAAACTGCCGGAAGGCCGTCATCGATCGCGACTGCTCTTCCAAAGCGAGAAAATCGGATATTTGAGTTTGCTTTCCAATGATATTTTCCAGTTGAGGAATCATATTGGCCATGAGCGGTGCATTCTCACCCAGGGCAGCATTTATTCTATCCTTCCAGATTTCCACTACTTCTTTGCTGTTGGTAAGCAATCGACTCAATGGCGCTTTGAATGCCTGGGCAATCAAAAGAAGCGGAATCTCCTCTCTGTATTGATCGAATCTGACGCTGATATAAAAACCCTGTGATTTGGCGATTGGAGAAAATAGGTCGACGACTAGAGATGTCTTACCGATTCCCGGATATCCTTCCAGCAGAAAGAATTCCGGACGGCAAAGCGTCTTGACACGCCCCAACGCCTCGGTCAATTGAACCAGCTGTGTCTGGCGCCCAAACAGGCGAGCAGGAATTTTAAAGTCGCGCGAATAATCGGAGGCGGCAAGCGCAAAGTCAGGAATTTGATTGTTCTCATTCAAACTCCTACAAGCCTTTTCCAGGTCATGCAAGAGACCGAACGCAGTTTGATATCGCGAATCAGGAGCTTTATCCATGAGCTTGAGCAGCATCCGCGAAAGCATTGCTGGAATTTCGGGGCGGCATTCGTCAGGAGGCTGAGGAAGCATGGAAAGATGCGCATTGAGAATTTCCAGCTCATCATCAAACCTGAAGGGCGGCTTGCCGCAGAGCATTTCATAAAAAATTGCCCCGAGCGAATAAAGGTCGCTTCGGCAATCGACTCTGCCCTCCATGCGCCCCGTTTGCTCCGGCGGGCAATAACTCACGCTGCTGGGAGGAAAAACTTCCTGGGCGCTTTCTCCAGCCGGTTGATCGAGCTCAAGAGATCGATCGAAATCGACCAAGGTCAGCGCTCGTGTTATGGGGTCGACAACCAGATTCTCCGGTTGCAAATCTCCATGCACGATGCCGAGAGCATGCACTTGGCACAATGTCTTACAAACTTGAATACTTTTACGCAGGAAATCGGCAATTTCCAGGGGACCATCGCGTATTACATCTGCCAGAGTAGTTTTTCCGGCATCTTCGAAAAGCATGGTTACGAAGCCAGTCTCGTCTTCAAAATGAATCAATTTAGCCACACCTGAAAGATCGGCTTCGGCTATTTTCATCAGCATATGAATTTCTCTGCGCAGCCGCGAACTTTTCTTGCCGGCGTTAGATCGGCCTCTTGTTGTTTTGACAATTCGAGTAATGCCTGTCTCGAATTGCCAGACACGCGAAACGAGACAATGCTCGTTCCTTCGGATCGCCTCCAGAAATTTGTATCTTGAAAAAATACTGCTGCCTTCAAACGGCTCAGTGTCTGGCATTTGATTACATCAGGGCGGGAGAGAAAATGACTTCACAATTCAAAACCAGGAGGAGGAGGTAGCCCGGCCAGGTTATTCGAGAATCACCACAAATATTGCTGCAGTTTACCAGCTCGCTGCCTCCCCCATGCGAGCAATTAGCTGGATTCCCATACTTTCATACCCGAAACTTTCAGGGGCAGTATCACTCTTTTGAATGATTTCCAGCCGGTATGGAGGTGATAAACTGATAACAGAGTCATCACCGGTGTGTTGCATCAGCCCCTAGAATTCATGACAGTTCCTTATTCCCATACGGAGCCGAGCTATTCGGGCTGACCGATGACAAAAGAAGACGTTTCAAATTCAAAGAAGCAGGCTTCGGTGACTGGCAAATTGCCGGCGCAAGAATTATGCGCCCGGCAAGAATGGTTGAGTGACGGTGCCACGTCCGTCATAAGCGCACTCCTGGTCGAGGACAACATCTACTATGCCCGATTGCTCGAGCAGATGCTCAATTCGAGCAAGTCATCTTCTGCGTATTCGATTAGACTGGCTGGCACTTGCCAGCAGGCAGAGGAATTACTCGACAAGGAGACTCCTCAAATCATCATTCTCGACTTAAACCTTCCTGATTCCAGCGGGTTGGATACGCTGCAGCGGATAAAAGAACGGGCTCATGATGCGCCAATACTGGTCCTGACGGGAAGCGAAGGTGAGCAGCTCGGGCTGCAGGCAGTTTGTATGGGTGCACAGGATTATCTGGTCAAACAGTATGTAAAGCCTTATTCAATTCGCAGGGCAGTTCAATACGCTAAAGAGCGAAAAAGATTCGGAGACATGACGCTGCGCCTTTCGGCCATTCATGATTTCATGTCCGCTCTGGCTCACGACATGAAAGCGCCACTGGTCGGCGAAGAACAGATTCTTAATGCGATGATAAGCGGTCATGTTGGCGAATTTTCCGACCAGCAGTTGCAACTCCTCAAAACTCTGAAGAGAGGCTGTAACAGTCAATTATCATTGGTGAATAAGCTGATCGAGATTTATCAATTCGAAGCTGGAACGTACGTGTTGGACTCAAAATCCCTGGATCTCTATGACCTGCTTGAGCAAGTCATTTCTCAAACCCGCGCGAAGTCTGAAAAGAATTTTGACTGTCGTTTATCGAGATCAGGTGAAGACACTACCGTGTCAGCAGACGAAAGATCCCTGCAACGGCTTTTCATCAGCCTGTTTGAGAATGCGGTGCGGCATGGAGATCCTCAGCGAGGCGTCGATGTTTTTGTGCAGCCAGGCGAAAACAGCATCTTCGTTCATATACACAATTGGGGAGAGCCAATCCCTAAAGAGCAGCTTTCCAACACTTGCGATCGATTCTGGATTGGTGTTCCAGGCAAAAATTATGTGGCACTCACCGGCTATGGTCTTTATCTGAGCCACCTGATCGCAAAAATTAATGGCGGGCAATTGAGAATCACAAGCACCCGGGAAGATGGCACTCGGGTCTCAGTCC
>JADZFV010000143.1 GCA_020854255.1 Candidatus Melainabacteria bacterium
ACCCGAAAATTGAAAAAACGGCCAGACTTGACGAAAAATGTTCTTTTGCACTTTTAAGGAAAATCAGTTTCGTCGATTGCGTCATAGTCGCCGCCGAAAGCTGAGCCGCCGCTGATGATCCCACCCGCGTCGTACATGCCGAATTCGTCTTCCATGCAGACGAAAGACTGATCATCATCGTCAGCCTCGAAAGCTGCGAGTGCTTCGGCGCCTGTAATCAAAAGCGATTCTTTATTGACATCAAGTACTTTATCCTTGCCCTTTGCATAACCACCCATCAAACGAGGCGTGGCAATTACTTTCAATTGCTCGAGTTTTTCCTGAGCTGTTCTGCCCTCCAGTCTTTCCTCCGCCGCGCGTGTTTCCATATCGGCTCGTACATTGAGCTTGAAGGCCTTGTCTAGCTCTTTACCAATTCTTTGATAATTCGGCTCGAACCTTTCGACGTAAGCCCAGAATTTCTTGTTGTGGCTTGCTTCCAGCACATGAGACAGTTCGTGCAACACCAGGTATCTCCGACCGCGCTCAGGCACGTTTTCGATGGCATGGCGAGAGAATGTAATGATGCGCGATTTCAAGTTGATCTGCGCCAATCGGGTGTACTTCGCCGAGCCGATCCTGACTCCGCCTATGGTGACATTGAGGGTAGCTTCGTTAATGCGCCGTACATATCCGGCCATGAAGTGCTGGTACATCTCATTGAGTGCGCGCTCGCAATTGACGTTGTCACCTGAATTGGGTGCACTGGCGCTCGTACGGTTGGTCCGACTTTTGTTGACCACTATCTGGATTTCTGTAACTTAAAGGAACTGCGAAATAGACAAGCAATCTTTGGGGCAGGCATACTAGATGCTCAACTCAAAGATAACAAACGATGGAGGTTTCAAAGCAAAGCTGGCGAGGGGAGAATTTGAAAAATTGTCTAATACCGCAAAAACAAAAGCAATTGGCAATCTCACTCTGATTACAGGTGGCGCGCGCTCCGGCAAATCACTGCTTGCAGAAAAGCTCGGCAGAGAGTCCAACCTGCCGGTCGTATATCTTGCCACCATGGAAGAGATGCCTGATGATACCGAATCAGTCATGCGCATCGGATTGCATCGCTCCAGACGTCCTCAAACATGGACAACTATAGAAGCACCGTACAACCTCAGTGCAGCCATTCTGAACCTGGCTCCTGGAAAGCAAACTTGCATCATCGACTGTCTTTCTCTTCTGGTTTCCAACCTACTTTTGAAAGTTAACGGTGAAGGAACACGGCTGCCGGAAGCGCGCAGCCAGGTTTCAGAGGAGATCGCCAGGGTTTTATCGTCCATTGAAAAACGCCAGGAAATAAACTTCCTGGCCGTCACAAACGAAGTGGGCTCAGGCATTGTCCCGGAAAACCCGCTGGCGCGTTCATACCGCGATCTGCTCGGGGAAACCAATCAAACAGTTGCTGGCGCCGCCCATTCAGTCTTTCTCATGTGCTCCGGACTAAAACTAAAGCTCAAGTAAAGTGTTTGCAAAAACGCTCAACACTCCTTTTCATGCCGGACTTTCTCGGTCGAATCGTGAGAGAATTTCATTCAGATGGTTATCAAGCATATGTTATGATCTCTGAAGATGCCCAATTGGGCTTGGTTTCACGGCCCGAAAAACGGGCGGCCGGCGACTGGAGGACTGCTTTAAATGGCTAAGCTGCGGCTGAAATACTACCCAGAACAAGTTCTTTTGCAGAAGGCTAAAAAGGTGACCACCTTTGATTCGTCCGTTCGCAAGCTGGCCAACGACATGCTGGAGACGATGTACGACGAAAACGGCGTCGGGCTGGCAGCGCCGCAAGTAGGCGTCTCTAAGCGCATCATGGTTATTGACGTGTCGGGCGAAGATGAGCCGAATGAGCCTATTGTCTTCATCAACCCGCAAATCATCGAGAAGGAAGGATCGCTTGTCGGTCTGGAAGGCTGCTTGAGTTTCCCGGGCGTCTTCTTCGAAGTCAGGCGCTCCAATCGCATTCTGGTTAAGTATCAAAATCTGGCCGGCAAAGACGTGAAAATGCAGGCAGAAGGGGACCTCCTCTGCCGTGCCATTCAGCACGAAATCGATCACCTGGACGGCGAATTATTCATCAATAAGGCGGTCAGCCCAATCGCTGCTGACCTGGAATTGGTGAAAAACGGCTTTATCGCAGGCGATGTAGAGGCGCTGGAGACGGAACTGGCCAATTCCGGTCAGGTGACGCACACGATCAACGTTAAGGACCAAACACCGGTGGTCGGTTAATCACAAAGCGCCTCCCTAAGCTGACTCAATCAGGCTCAAAATGTTTCTCAAGCCTTCACAAGTGTTTCAAGGAGCGATTGCCAAGCCAGCGGATGTGGCTCGAAACTGTCTGCACATGCTGCGCATGCTGGCGCTCAAACTGGCGATGTCAAAACCGGACAAATATCTGCCTTCTTTAAACGTGGGCGGGGTGGAAGCACAATGGGCAACAGCGGCCGACGGTCGCAAAATCACATGCATGTATTGCCAGCACGCCATTGCCCGCTTAACCTTTGCCGACGGCTGGGTGGCCGAAACTTGCTCGGCGCAGGGCCTGAGCGACATGCTCAATGCCAAGCACACAGCTCAGTGGGTGGAAAAGCTGCATACGCTGTATGAAATTTGCGAAGAGCCTGAAACTATGGCAAATACGGGCGATTTGCAAAGGACTCAATAGTCGCCCTATACTTCAGGTGTTTGAGATAAGCGGAGCCATGAGAGGGAAATCGCCGGAAACGGAAGCAGTGAAGCATAACGACACCAATGGCGCCGAAACTGACCGCCTGGAAGTGACGGTTATGTCCTTCGGTTACAAACGTGGTGATGCGCCCAGCGCCAACGCCGTGTTTGACGTGCGCTTTCTCAAAAATCCTTATTGGGTGGAGCATCTGCGCCCCTTGACCGGGCTTGATAAAGCGGTACAAGATTACGTATTGGAGCAAGAAGCAACAAAAGATTTTCTGCCCTCCATTCTCGATTTGTGCTTGAAGATAATTCCCCAATTCACAGACGCCAAAGTGCGTCACTTCACAATCGCCTTTGGATGCACAGGCGGGCAGCATCGCTCGGCCACGATTGCTGAAAATCTGGCCATGTCTCTAGCGCGAGGTTTGCCTGAAGCACATGTGCGAGTTGTTCATCGCGAACTGGACGAGGTCGCCGATCTCACCGCTGATGGTGGCAGACGCAGTCATTCCGGAAACACCCGGGAGGGCTCACGATGAAAGGCTCCATGAATTCGAAAATCGCGCGCATGATGCTACCCGGACTGAAGCGCTGGATAGTTATCATTCTTGCCGGCATCACTGTAATCGTGGTCGGCATTTTCTTATTCCTCGGCTATCACCCCGTCCACGTCACGACGATGCTGATTCGCGAGACTTTGGAGCAAGCGGCAGAACTCGTTCCCCACAAAGCCAGCGGAATAGTTGTTATCGTCGGCGGCGCGCTCATCGTTTGCATCGCCATATATAAGATGACACTCAACGTCGTCGGTGCCTACCTGCCCAACGATCGCGAGTCCATCCCGGATGTTTTGTACCGCAAACGGCACCTGGCTAAAGGTCCACGAGTAGTCGTAATCGGCGGCGGAACAGGACTGTCGAACCTTTTGCGCGGCATCAAGATGTTTACCAATAACATCACCGCTATTGTCACAGTCGGCGATGACGGCGGTTCGTCAGGTAGATTGAGAGAAGGTTTTGGTGTTCTTCCTCCCGGCGATTTGCGCAACTGCATTACTGCACTTGCCGACGAAGAAGGGCTTGTCACTGAGCTTTTCCGTTATCGTTTTGATTCCGGCGAAGGACTCGAGGGTCACTCTTTCGGCAACCTTTTTTTGACTGCTGTATGTGCCATCACCAACGGTGACATGCTGGAGGCGACCAGAGTGGCCAGTCGTGTTTTAAACAGTTGCGGTCAAGTACTGCCTTCCACGCTGGTCAACTGCACGCTTGTCGCAGAAATGTCGGATGGAACAGTAGTAAAAGGCGAATCTAACATAACAGAGGCGGGCGCAAGAATCAAAACTCTTTCGTTGATTCCGGAAAAACCCAAGGCAACCCCTGAAGCAATCGAAGCGATTCACGACGCCGATCTGATTATTCTCGGTCCAGGCAGCCTCTATACTTCGATTATTCCAAACTTGCTTGTAGAAGGCATTCCGCAAGCAATCAGAGACTCCAATGCCGACAAGATTTACGTCACGAATGTTCTCACTCAGCTGGGAGAAACGACCGGATACAGCGTGGGCGATCATATCGAAGCGATACTTGCTCATTCAGGAACCGCAGGCAATCTCGGCTATAGATTGATGGAAGCAGTATTGGTAAACGATCAAGCGCCTGAGCTTGAAGGCAAGATTCCGCCTGACATAAAGCCGGTGGCATTGGATAGCGATCGTGTGCGCGAACTCGGTGTAGTCGTGGTGAAAAGATATTTGCTGAGCCAAAAGACCATCGGCCACCACGACTCGGACAAGCTGGCAAAAACAATCATGCTCTGGCACATGCGCCACGGAAGAAAACAACCGATCAAGCAAACGATGGGCAAGCCGACTGTGAAGTCAGAAAACAAACCTGCTACCAAAGTGTCACCGACAGAGCAACAAATTGATATGGAGCAAAGTGGCGCCGCTCTTGTAACGGCCGGATCGAAAGAACAGATGACCAGCGACAGCAGTGCCACAAATGCTTCCGGCTCAGCATAATTGATGTTCGACAAAACTGAAATCGGGAGAAACGGGCGTGACGACGGAAACAACACAGAAAGAGGGTTTGGGTAAGGCGCTTGGTCGCATTGCGTCAGGCGTGTTTCTCGTCACTTTTACAAACGGCGGCAAGAAAGACGGCATGCTTTCCACATTCGTCATGCAAGCGGGGTTCAAACCACCCGTAGTGGTTGTAGCAGTGAACAATAAGCGGCCGCTGCTAGATGTTTTAAGGCCTGGCGATACGTTTGCGATAAACGTTCTATCCAAAGCAAACATGGATGCTTACAAGAATTTCGCCAAGCCGTATCAAGAAGGCATGGATCGATATGAAGGCGTTAAACTGAGGGATGGAACTGAGCATCCAATTCTGGCGAACTGCATTTCATACATGAAGTGCAAAGTCATATCCTATGCAGAAACAGGCGATCACCAGCTGCTCATCTCCGAAGCGATTGATGGCGAGCAGCTGAACGATGAAGAGCCGCTGATCCATTTACGGAAGAATGGTTTCGGATATTAGATCTGCTTTTCGGATAATTATTCTGTCCTTTGCTCTATGAAGCCGCGCGGGCTTTCACTGCATCCGTTTCGCCGGGTTTGTAGTCAACCATCAATTCCATCGCTTCCTCGTAGCCTTGAGTGATGAGCTTGCGGGAGCGCAGCGGATCGATTTCCAGAAGCGTCGTGTTGACTGCCCGCTTCGGCTGAAAGACTCTGATATCGACGTTCTTTCTTCCTTTCGATTCGATATTGCCTTCTTTGATCAGGCGATTGTAGAGTTCTGCGGTCTGAATCTCTTTTCGTGCCGATGCATCAAGAACAATATCCAGACAACGCACAATTACTTCAAACATATTGGTCGGGCAGACGTTGATTTTCTCGGGGTGCAAGAGCACCATATAGACCTCATCGGCACCCATCTGAATGGCGGTTTCCATAGGTGTATTGCGCACCAGCCCGCCATCCACCCAGAGTCCATGACCGTTAATGTGACGGGGAGGAAAAGCCATTGGAATAGCTGATGTAGCCATCATCACGTCGATGAGTTCGTTGGTCGACATGATGTCGTCCATCATGAAAAGCTTGGTTTCCAAACTGCAAAGATCGGTAGCGCACCAGCCGATCTGCATGTTGCTCGAGCGCAGCTTGGGCAAATTGACCTCGCGGCGCAGCAATTCTTCCAAAGGCGAGTTGTCCAGCAAGCCGAGCTTATGGCCCAGGAGCATGCGTCCCATCTGATGAGGAGAAGGCAGTTTGAAAATGTCCTGAGCGCGAATCTGGCACCAGAGCTCTTCCAATCTATCGATTCCACCCTGAGCGACAACTGCGGCGTTGATGCCGCCGATTGACGTGCCGAAAGCCATGTCGAACGAAAGACCTTTCTCGTAAAGCGCTTTCACGACGCCCACCTGATATGCACCTCTTCCTCCACCTCCCGGTAAAACCAGCGCTCTTTTCGGACGGGCTGCTTCGGTAAGTGGGGTGCGGTCTCCGTTATCCATGTTCGGGCTCCAGTAGGATCTGTGCTCTAGAAATCTGCTGTTTCAGCTCTCTTACGCCGGAAGTCTTGGTTCATTTGGCGTCTATCTGTAATTCTAGATAAAAAACCGACGTCCTTCAGGCTTATGTCTTCTCTCCAGGTTCTAATACTACCTAATATGTTCCCTCTTGCTCATTGATATAAAAGCGAGGGGCATAGTTATCATCACAAGAGCTACCAAAGGAGGCAAAAAAGACGCGCAGCGACAGTGTCAAGAGCGCGAATTTTTTATTCTGTAGGGTCGACGCCATGCATCGACAGCCATCCCAATTTTAGGCGCGGGCCACTTGCTTGCTCGCCTCAGCGACGAACTTTGCCACCTCGGAAGGTGTCTTCGCCACCTTGATGCCGGCCTTCTCGAAGGCTTCGATCTTGGATTGAGCTGTGCCCTTTCCACCGGAAATGATGGCGCCGGCGTGTCCCATACGTTTGCCGGGCGGTGCGGTCTGACCGGCGATGTAGGCCACTACCGGCTTCTTCACGTTGGCTTTGATGTAGGCTGCCGCCTCTTCTTCGGCGGTTCCGCCGATTTCACCGATGAGCACGATTACCTCTGTCTTCGGGTCTTCTTTGAAGAGTGAGAGCGCTTCTTCGTAGCCCATTCCTTTGATCGGGTCGCCGCCGACGCCGACGCAGGTCGATTGACCGAGTCCGCTTTCGGTCAGGGCAAGCGCGATTTCGTAGGTGAGCGTTCCGGAGCGGCTGACCATTCCCACCGGTCCCGATTTGAAAATCGTGCCGGGGAGAATGCCTATCAAGCTCTCGCCGGGCGTGATTACGCCGGGGCAGTTTGGTCCAATCAACTTGGCGCCTTTGGCTTTCACCTGGGCGACAAGCTTGGCTGCATCCTGCGGCGGGATGCCTTCGGTGATGAGAACGATAAGTTCTGCGCCGGCATCCAGTGCTTCCGAACCGGCATCAAGCGCCAGGTAGGGAGGAACGAAGATGACAGATGTGGTGGCTCCGGTTGCCTG
>JADZFV010000144.1 GCA_020854255.1 Candidatus Melainabacteria bacterium
GGATCGTGCTTCAATTCGAACTGCGAATTTGCTCCCGAGCAAACTTTGGTATCCATCAATTTCGTCTTTAATCGCCCGGCGATACTGGCATTCAACAGTTTTTCCAAAACGGCCATTGGCGCACTGTCTTGCTCGGCAATCGAAGGAGCATGATACGAAATCTGCAACAGTTCAGTCTTGCCCGGATAGCGCATCATAACGCGCCGCTCCGCCCTCTGCTCCGGTTCTCTGGCACGAATCACAGGCATGGGAGTGGCCGAACGCGCGAATGCACCAAAATGCTTTTTGATCGACGCCAGCGCATTTGCTGAATTGAAATCACCCACCAGAACCAGCGTGGCATTATTCGGAACATAAAAACGATCGTAAAAACCTTTGGCGTCTTCTGCCGTCAAACCTTCGACATCAGGCAGCCAGCCGCGCGTGGGGCTGCCGTATGGATGATGAAGAAAAGACACGCAGCGCACTTCCGACGCGAGCGTTGCTGCTGCATCGCTGCGCTCTTCCTCGAATTCCTTTTTTAGATTGGCTATTTCAGCCTGCACAGCAGCTTTGGTAAAACGGGCCGAGCGCATACGCATCGCTTCGATTTTCAGCGCCAGATCAAGCTTAGCCGGATGAAGCGTTTCGAAAAACGCGGTGAAGTCGTCACTGGTAAATCCATTGAATTGCCCGCCGTTGCGCACGATAGTGGCGCCCAGCTCGCCTTTGCGGAAGGTGCCCACTTCGTCGAAAGCCAAATGCTCGACCATATGCGCCAGTCCCGTGCTGCCCGGTCTCTCATTGCGCGCGCCCACTCTGTACCAGACCAGACACGACACAACCGGCAGGGAATGTTCTTCAACCAGAATTATGCGCAAGCCGTTTGGCAGCAAATACTCTTTCGGCTGCGGCGGTCCTTTGGCGCGAGCCGGAGCAGCGGCCGGCACAGTTGCGCCCGCACTGGAGGAGGGCGCAGGCGCACCGGCGCTTCCAGAGACAGGAGGCGCGGCAGCAGATGTGGACGATGACGGACTGCTCGATGGAGCTGAGGTCGACAGAGGCAATTTTCCGTCGGGCGGACCCTGCGCAAAAGCGCCGAGCGACTGAGCCCAAATACAGGCTACCAGCAGAGCTAGACTGCAAGCGCCTGTACGCGCTGAAATTCCTTTGCGAAATTCTGCGGACTGATGAGATGAACAAAAGATCATCTTGCCTGCCCAGCTCCCTGTGCTACCCAAAACACCGGCGCCCGTGCACACTTCGAAGCATCGCGGTCGCACGTGACTGACTCTACCATGGTGTCTTGCCCTGACGCGAGGAAGCAAAATCATAGTTATCTTTTCTTTCAATAAAGTTGTAGAGCGAGATGGCAACTGATAAACTTTGACTCATCATAGTGGAGAGAAAATGGCGACTGCAATAAACAGCGTCGTGAAATCAAAAACGCGGGGTAAGGAGCCCGGCGTCCGCACTCAGCTGAAGATCGTGCTGGCAGGCAATCCGAATGTCGGCAAATCAGTGATTTTCAATGCGCTCACTGGCTTGAGCGCCGATGTCTCCAACTATCCAGGCACGACTATCGACATTGCGCGCGGTGCGCTCGGCGAACACGAACTAGTCGATACTCCGGGTGTCTACGGCGTGTCGAGCTTCAACGACGAAGAGAGAGCAGCGCGGCGACTGATTGTCGATGCCGATCGCGTGGTCAATGTGGTTTCTGCTTTGAGCCTGGAGCGCGACTTATTCCTTACCATGCAATTGATAGACATGGGCAAGCCGCTCATTGTCGTCATCAATCAATGGGATGAAGCAAGACACCGAGGCCTGGTGATTGATACCGCACGGCTCGGAGAAAGGCTCGGAGTACCGGTTATCACCTGCGTCGCTGTTCGCAAAGAAGGCATCTTCGGAATCATTGCCCATCTTCCTGAGGCGCGGCAGGGAAGATGTGATCCATCGCTTACGTCATTGCTGTCGCCAATTATGGAAAGCAATATTTCCCAGGCACACGCTCTGCTTATCCTGGAAGGCGACTGCCAATCCACCGAAACTCACGCTCAAAGTCTGGCTGAAATTCGAGCAGAAAGAAATTTTGCCGAAACAACTGAATTGCAATCAGTCGAGATTCTAGAACAAAAACAAAATCATCGCCAGGACATTTATAAAAACAGAAGGCAGCGCGTTAACGAGATTTCGGAAGCCTGTGTTCGGTCTACATCGATTAAGAAAACATTCTCGACCAAGCTGGGTAGACTTCTCTTGCATCCAGTTGCTGGAACTATTGCCGCAGCTTTTGTTTGCTACATGATTTTCTATCAACTGCTCGGTGTTTTTGTCGCCGGCACCGTAGTTGATATCACCGAAAAGAAAGGCATGAAGGTCTATTACGAGCCTCTGGTCAGGCGTATTGCTGCCACGACTTTTCCATGCACCATTACAATCGACGACAAGAGTTTTGATTTCCCGCAGGGAACATTCGCCAACAAACTGTCCAGCGCAAACTTAGACTCGCAGATAAAAACGGTGCCGGCCAATGAAGTGAAATACGAATTCTGGAGCCGCCCTTCAGCACGCGCAGCCCTCGGCAATATCCTTGTCGGCGAATATGGAATGTTGACATTGACAGTCACATATTTGCTTGGACTACTGTTTCCGCTGGTACTGGGGTTTTATTTCGGGCTTTCGATGCTGGAGGATTCCGGTTATCTCCCGAGGCTTGCGGTGCTGGTCGACAGAGTTTTGAACAAAGTCGGACTCAACGGTAGAGCAATTATTCCGCTCATTCTCGGATTGGGATGCGTGACAATGGCGACAATCACAACTCGTTTGCTGAGCACACGCCGGGAGAAAATCATCGCGACAGCACTGCTTGGAGTGGCGATTCCATGCTCTGCGCAACTTGGCGTTGTTTCCGGGACACTCGCCAGAATAGGCGGTTTGTACGCCTGGGCAATCTACGGGGCGATAGTCACGACTATTCTTGCCACTACCGGCGTGCTACTAAATATGGTGCTTCCCGGCAAATCAGACGCCTTGATTATGGACTTGCCTCCAATGCGTTTGCCGCGCATAGACAACGTGCTGAAGAAAACATGGTCCAAGTCGTGGAACTTCCTGAAAGAAGCAACAAAGCCATTTTTCTTCGCCGGTTTCGCAGTCAGCGTTGCGCACATGACCGGAATACTTACTATGTTCGTGAATGCCCTGCAACCAATTACGGTGGCATGGCTGCACTTGCCCGGCGATCCGCGCATCGCCACAACTTTTGTGCTGGGAATTGTCAGACGCGACTTCGCGTCATTCGGATTGACTGAAGTGCCTATGTCGGCAGCTCAGGCGCTCACAGCAATGATCGTGATCACGCTGTTTGTTCCTTGCATTGCCACGGTCGGAGTAATGACCAAAGAGCGTGGACCAAAAATCGCCTTCACGATCTGGTTCGGATCCTGGATAGCTGCATTTGTCATCGGCGGCTTGCTGAGCATGGCACTACCGCCAGTTTTCCATCTATTCGGATTGTAGAGGGGCGACGCCATGCGTCCTTCGGTTTGAAACTCTTCGTCGCCCGGTTTAAAACTCCCCGTCGCCCGCGTTAAAACTCAGCGCCGTCAGTTTTTAACTCTAGGCCTTGCCTAAAATCTTGTTCGCTTCAGCATCGACGGGAGCCGCTTCGTCCCTGCGGTTTAGCGCCTTCAAGGCGTTAGCCACTCTCTGCAATGTCCACGCAAATTCGCGCGTTGCGGTCAGGTTAAGTGCCGACATAATCTTGCGTGCTTCGCGGTAGCTGTTCAGCGAGTCATCATACTTTCGAAGACTCATCTGGTGATCGCCGTAGAAGCAAAGTATTTCCGAATATCCAAGACTGTTCTGCGCGTTTTTTACCGCATAAGTTTTCATTGCT
This sequence comes from Candidatus Melainabacteria bacterium, assembly GCA_020854255.1. GTDB lineage: Bacteria > Cyanobacteriota > Vampirovibrionia > Obscuribacterales > Obscuribacteraceae > QKMZ01. The sequence goes on from JADZFV010000144.1 coordinate 3,884, forward strand.
TCGGCAAACAATGGCTCCGCTTCATCAAAACGCCCCAAGGCGTCATAAACACGCGCTAGATTCTTTCGAGTGTTTGCCGTCTCCAGACTATCGTGGCCAATCACGTGTTCTTGCACCCACAACGCCCGCTTCGTAGGCTCCAGTGCTTTGTCCGGATGCCCTGTGTAATACATCGAGCAGGCAACGCCGTCGAAATAAATGAACAAACAAAAGCCCAGGATTACGAAAAGCGTGACGAACACAGTTTTTACCAGAATTGACTTGGCAAGCGATTTCGCCGCTTTCGGCTGATCTTCAATGACTGGAGACATAGTAAGACGTCACCTGAGAAAAATTATTGGCGCACGGGCATCCTGATTTCGATTATCTCATCAGACCGCCCTCGCTGCCTATGCCCCGGTCAGGCGAGATTTCAGCTGCGAAACCCTTTGTGAAGCGCGGAAAGCCCCAATGAATAACGCTCCCAGGTGCCGTGATAATATATGAATTCTCGGGCACCGTTGTCCCGCAACGCCATGGCAGGCGTCGCCAAGTGGTTAAGGCACTGGATTGTGGTTCCAGCACTCGGGGGTTCAAGTCCCCTCGTCTGCCCCATTACTA
>JADZFV010000145.1 GCA_020854255.1 Candidatus Melainabacteria bacterium
GGATCATTGACGCTGTTTAACGGGTCGCCGGCAAGAAACGAGCCGAGCATAACCGGCGATACGACTTGCTCCCAGAAGGTGCCCAGCTCTTGAAGCGGCATGAAGCTGACCATGTCCACTTTATTGACGATTGCGTAATTGACTGCGTAGCGCAGAGAATGCACTTGGTGGCAGGTGTCGGCGTCGGAGAATACCACCCAATCGCCTTTCGCGTGAGGATAGGCTTGCACCAGGGCATTGCACTTTCCTATCCATCCGGTGGGCGTTTCGCGGCCTTTGATGAATTTGATGTGCGGGTAGCGGTCGGCGATTTCCTGAATTATTTCGCCGGTTTTGTCAGTCGAGCGGTCATCAATTATGATGATTTCGTAATTCGGGTAGTCTTGCTCAGCCAGTGATTCCAGGCAGCGAGCAATTTTGGTTTCTTCATTGCGGGCGGGGATGATTACCGAGATGAAGGGAAGCTTTTCGGCAGGAATAATTGGCGTGTGAATGCGTCTGAAACGCACCAGAAAAATGTGCGTAAGCCCTGTCAGGCTGACAATTAGGATGGTAGTCAGAAAGACTATGGTGAATGTACTCATTGCTTTCTGTCACCATTTTGACGTGTATGAACCTTGCTCTGCCACTGCCGGCGATGGTTCGTCATTATTGAGAGAGTCGGAAGCTCCGAAACACTGACCGCCGGGTGGGCTTGAGCTAAAAAGAAAATTCTAGCTGAAGCATCTGAAAGAGAGATATTACCATTGGAAAGGCACTGACCACTTCGCCTGAAATTCTTTTGCACTGGCGTATTTTTATTTGGTAAAGCGAATTTAATACAGCTGGAGCCGAATCTGCTGGGGTTTTTCCCTGTTGTCAGTTATTTATACTAGTGGAAGAATTAGCCTTAACAGGAATTCTCCGGTTATCCTAAATAGATAATAGGTGACCAAAATGGGCGACAGATCCACTCTATGACCAATCGTACTGTTCTTATTTCGCTGTTTTTGGCAATTTGCATCGGGGCCTGGGCTCTGGACCGCTGGGTTTTGGGCGGATCTGCCTTAAACCTTCTGCTGGCTTCCATTGTAGCGATTTCGGCCACTCACATTGTCTGGCTTCTGGCTGTCCAGGTGAAATGGCATAAGGAGCGCAAGGAGCACCCTTTTGAGGTGGCGCCCCTGGAGTGGGCGCCCTACATTAATATCTTTGTCGCCGCCAAAAACGAATCACGCGTTATTGAAACTTGCGTCCGCAATCTTTTCAAAATCGATTACCCCAATTTTGATGTCTGGGTGATAGATGACGCCTCCTCAGACAACACGCTGGAGATTCTGGAACGATTAAAGGCTGAGCTTCCTCGCCTCAATGTTTTGGCTCGCACTCCCGGCTCCGTGCCCGGAAAATCGGCTGCTCTCAATGAATGCCTGCCCCTGTGCAAAGGCGACATTGTTGCTGTCTTCGATGCCGATTCATTTGTCATACCTGATTTTTTCAAAATTGTGGTTCCTTTGCTCAAAGACGACGAAGTGGGGGCTGTACAGGCTCAGAAGAAAATTTATGAGCATCAAGAAGGATTTCTGGTCGATTGCCAGGCTTCAGAGTATGCATTCGATACTTGCCTGCAAATGGGGCGCACTCTGGTCGGCGGCGCAGTAGAGCTGCGCGGTAACGGACAACTCGTCAAACGTGAAGCCCTTGTTGATGTAGGCGGATGGAACAATAACTCAATTACAGACGACCTTGATTTGAGCATGCGCCTCTTGATTCACCGCTATGACATCAAATTCTGTCCGGACACCGCCGTATTTGAGGAAGGAGTGGAAAATTTTCGATCGCTCTTCCGCCAGCGCCGCAGATGGGCCGAAGGCAGCATCCGCAGATACTTGGACTACATCATTCCATTGCAATTTCCGTCTCACGCTTCTTTGGTGGAGCGATTCGACATACTCTCCTTCCTGGTCGAATTCGCCTGGCCGGCTCTCACTTTCCTGGCTGTCGCACAAGCTGTAAACGACACCTTGCACGGTGTTCCGAACGACGCACCGATGCTGGTTGCCGTCTCTATTTTTGCTTTGATCACCATTTTCGTTCCGCTCTATGCAGGCCTGCGCTTCTATCGCAAAGATCTATCTCCCTGGGCGGCTTTAGTCAATGCTTTCATAGTCAATTCCTACATATTCGCGCTCTGGTCGCCCTGTGTTGTCGTGTCGATCTGGCAGATTATCTTCCGCAGCAAAGCTTCCGCCTGGAAGCCCACGCAGCACTTCGGCGGCGTGGAGAGCGCCACGCAGCTTACTGACGCTGGCTCCTCGGTCTGAGCTGAGCCGCTCATGCCGCGAAGACTCAGCCAGCCAACGACGGCTGCCAGATTTTACTGTCGGAATTTCGCCAGGTCTGCCTTTTCGAAAGTTCGCCCAGTGGCGCTCAAAAAGGCGTGTAGCCTAATGACCACGTAGACAGACCTCGTATGTATTCCGGTGCCGCAAGAGCGCAACCAAATACGGTGGCGCCCAATACTATGGATTCGAGCGCTGAACGCAGGGAAATGCGCAGTGAGGCTGCACCGCACATGATTCGAAAAGCCCCGGCGATCAACCCGCACAGGTGAATGCCTCGCGCGATCTGGCGAATCAGGAGTGCCAATTCTTGCGGACAAAGAACGGTGATTGAAAATTGAGAAGGCTGATATGAGTTGATCATGTCGCCGCGATAGAAACGTGACCGAATTAACTTTCTAATTGGTTGGCGCACTTCCAGCGATTGTGCCGCCAGCGTTTTGTGAGTGCCGACCGCACGTGCATATTGAGCATTGATGAAGGAAAATAGAATCAACACGGCAAGAGCTACGCTGGCTGCTTCTATCGAGAGAAGTGATACACTTTTCAATTGGAAATGCTCCGAAAATTCTCTGTGCTTTGGCCGGACCAGTGGGTCTCTTAGACTCTTTGATTAGATTCTCCTCAAATTTGTCCAGGTGCAGAATCAGTTAGGCACTGAAAGACGATCAGGGTTTTTACCGGGTGCTACCTGGCAACCCTCCCTGCTTCGAGCTCCAAAACGAGCACTGCGCACGGCATTTGCCTGTGCGGCAGCTATTTACCCCCTGGCTTCAACTGGTACCCTTATACACAAATGAGTTGGCGCCTGAGGAGGCACAAATGAGCGCTAGAGAGCATGGCGGCAAAGGTCCCAGCGTTGCCGAGCTGGAAAAATACGTCAGGGACAAAACTCGTCTTGAATTCTTTGTCTCGGGCGGCGAGCGCTTTTCCGGCACTTTGCGCTGGTTTGACGAGGACGCATTTGCCCTCTCTATTGAAAGAGGAGAAGCCGTAACTCTCTTGAAGAGTAGTGTGATCGGATATAAGCCGGTTACCACTTAACAAGCCTGAAGCCCTGACACTATGCC
>JADZFV010000146.1 GCA_020854255.1 Candidatus Melainabacteria bacterium
ACCGGACTCAACAAAGCATCCGAATCATCGCGCAACGCAGAGGCGATTCGCCGCCTGTCTGATTTCTATCCCGGCTGGAGCAAGAAACAGTAGGGTCGACGCCCGTTGCCCGCTTCCTGCAGCCTAGACGCCATACGTCGACCGGTTAATGTACGGACGGCCGGCAAGCGGCGGTCCATGCGTCGCCCGAAGACATACGTCGACCGGTTCAAATGTTACGACTTAACCCGATAAGCGACTTCTTCGCCGAGTTTGTCTACGTCTTTGCGCAGTTGCTCTTCAGCATTCTGTTCCAGGGTGCCGCCATTGCCGGTGGCAAGAGAACGTTCTTTTTTCTGCAAATCTGATGCGCGCAATTTTAAGTGATTGTAGTCGGCCTCGGAAATCTTCCCTTTGGATTTTGCATCATCGAGGAATTTGTTCATGTCACCAAATATGGTGGTGAGTGGCGGCAAAGCAGGCGTTGGGTTTTGCGCACCCTGATTAATGATAATTGTCGGTGCCGCGTAGCCAAAACCAACTGGTCTCGGAAGCCACGGATAATAGTATCCCGATGGGGCCTTCCATACGTTGAGACGTGAATTGCCGATATTGATGCCGAAATTACCGCCGTTAATTGGCACCGGCATGCCCATCGCCGGATAGCCGGCATAAGGATTTATGCCATAGCCAGCGCTGGGGATTAGTCCACCGCCGCCATAATAGGGATTCACAGCGTATGGATTAGCGTAGGGATTGACGCCGTAAGGATTGGTGTACGGATTGAAATATGGATTTGGTCCATAACCCGATGGATTGACACTTTGCGGACCGCTATATTGCCTCGGCGTCAGACCGTTACTGTAAATTTGCGCCAGACATGGAATTTGCGCAGAAGTAATAGCAGCAAGCACCAACGACAAAACAGCGTGTCTCATTTGCGAATCCTCAAAACCATCTCTGAGATCTACCAGTATAAGGCAGCAATTAGGGAAGCGCTGTAAAAGACGCCCTTTCACAAAACTCAGTTCCCCTGCAAATCAGGCTCGCTGTCTTTGCCGCCCGGAAAAAACTGGTGGTTCATTTCTTCTGCCGAAATGTGCAAACAAATCAGACTCCAGAAGCAAATAAAACCGATGGAGTGAACATTGTAAACGCCAACAGGTGGCAATTGATGGGTAGTGATGAGCGAAATGAGACCAGGGATCATGAGGGACAGACAAAAGATCGAAAGTTTTTTGCAAACATTCAAAAGCGGCTTGCCTTGCTTTGCTCCTCTGAGGTAGCAACCATAGCCTATAGCGCCAACGATCAAAGCCATAAACAATCCGTGCAAGCCGGCATCAAAGACGACGTGGCAAACAATGGCGCCCAGCGCCTGCATAACAGCGTCGACGGTTTGAGAAAAACTGAAAGTTGTGCTTGTTTCCACTATAAAATCTCAAGTAAACACGCTTGAGATGATAACCGACAATCGAAAATTCAGCATTGAAAACCTCACAGAATTGCCGATTCAAAACTGTTAAGGCTGATCAAATTAGGGTTCTGAGGCTTTACTCGCCTTTTTTGCTCAGATGTAGAGCCCTGCCTATGTTTATGAAAGCTGCCGCCAGCAGGGGATCTATGGAAATCGCCTGGCGCCAGCTTTCAATCGCCTCCTCTGTATTGCCGCGGCGCAGAAGAATCAAGCCCAGATTGTTGTATGCGTACGCATCTTGCGGATTGAAGCGAATTGCCTCCGTAAGCGCCTTTTCCGCTTCCTCTACTTCGCCTTTTCTATAAAGCGCCGTACCCAGATTGTAAAAAGCCTGGGCATAATCAGGCTTAACGCTTACCGCCTGGCGGAAAACAGCAATCGCTTCCGAGAAGTGTTTTTGCAGGTAGAGAGCGATACCCAGGTGGTTTCGAGCTTGTGCAAAGTTGGGCTCAATAGTCAGGGCTGTGTTGAACATTTGCTCAGCAGGCTCTATCTTGCCCTGGCGAAGGTAGGTGAGCCCAAGCTGGTTCATAACCTCGGGATTGTCCGGAAAGTCCTTCAAAAGCTCATTGCTGAGCTTTTCGGCTTCATGCAATTCTTGCAGATCCCGAAAAACCGCGATTACACGCAGCTTCAGCCCCAAGGACTGATCGCCTAGCCGTTTTGCTTCCCGATATTCAATGAGTGCTTCTTCAGAGCGCTTGATCAAATTGAGAGTGTCGCCCAGATCGCGGTGATAAGCAGCAGAATCAGGTTTTTCTTTGAGCGCCGACTGAAACTCGACAACTGCCTGGTCGTAAGCGCGACGAATCGAATAAAGGTGCCCCAGGTTGTAATGAACTTCAGCGTAAGTGGGGCGCAGGTTTAAAGCCTTGAAGAAACATTTGAGCGCCTCGTCGCCTTCCCCCTTGGAAAGATAAGCCGATCCCAGATTGTTATAGAGCTCAGCCTTTAGCGGCTGGGTTTGAATCCCCTGCTGCAAAAGTTCAACCGAGTGGTCGATTTCTCCCAGGCGTTTCTCACACAGCGCCAGATTGTTTTTCGCGGTCACATTGTCGGAATCGCGTGCCAGCACCTGCTTAAATTGCTCGGCCGCCTCCGTAAGATATCCGTCCGTAAAAAGCTCATTGCCGTAGCTAAGCAAATTTTGAATGCCGGAGTGCGCTTCGTCGAATGGCAACAACTGATTCTGCTTCCCGTTCGGTTCAACCAGCTCGAATTCCTTTTCAACGTTAAAGGTGGAAACACCGCCAGCCCCCTTGTGTGAGGATGTACTGGAGGAGGGAGACCTTTTGACTGGATGGCCAGATGTCGAATGTGCCGGTTTGCCTGATAGTTGGCGCTTGCTTGCGCCAAGGTCATCGAAATGTTTCAGTTCGCCGGACTTTGCCCCGCTTACGCAGACGAACAATGCGGTGCTTAGGGACAGGATCAAAACAGTTTTCATTTCCACATTTCTACAACAGACTCGCTAATAGTAGTTGGAAGTTAAACCGTTAACGGTTTAACTTCCAAGATCGATCTGTCCGCGGGAAACTCTTGGCATCCATAAGTCCGCCTGCATCGTTGCTTGGCATCCAGATAAAACCCAGTCGCCAATTTGGTAAACTCCCTGAGTTGATGAGTAAGCAAGTGGGAGCAAGAAATGCGGAGTTCCAGTTCGTCCTTTTTGAGCAAAGGTAAACTCACTTTGATAAAGTCCGGCGCAATTTTCGCCGTTGCAGTTTTAGTGGCATCGCCTATGTCCACAACCGATGGTGCCCGGGCTGACGCACAGGGGAAGTTTGACCGCGAGCAGACAATGCTCATGAATCTCAAAGCGACTATGGCGAATTCGACTGGTTTTTTCATAGTGCAATCTTCCGAGAAAAGCAAAATGATCGTGCGCGATCTGACCAAGGGTTTGCGCCAACTGGAAGAAGTCGATAAAGCCTATTCCAAATCGCGCGGCAAACCGGACAGCCGCCATTTAGAAGCCACAAAACTGAAATTGATCAATGCGACCAAAAGTGCGGAAAGACTTCATGAGGAGTTGTGGGACACATTCCTCACCCTAAAGAAAAACATTTCAGAAACGCTCGTTATTGATGAAGCACAGAAAGGTCGCAACGACTGATGAGCGATGAGCCCCCTGCACAAGCGAAAGCAGATCAAGGTTTCGAACTTGCAAAAGTCAGGACTACACTGGCGCTGGAAAGAACACTCTTGGCGTGGATTCGCACCGGGCTCACACTAATCGGTTTTGGCTTCACGCTGAGCAAATTCATGCACGACATGATCCAGACCGGGCACTTCCAATCCACGTTGCTTTATCCTCGCGAAGTTGGCATTGCTATGATGACTCTTGGCATAGCCGGCTTGACCGGTGGGCTCCTGGACTACAAACGCAGAATGAAACGCGTGCATGAGGATTTAGCAAGCGAAGTGTGGACTGCGGGGTTCATTGTTTCAATCGTGCTGGTGGCGCTCAGTGTTTACGTGATGATCAGCATGATAATCGGCATGTATTTCTAACCTGTCGTTTAATGTAACGATGCGGTCACAGCCGTCCGGTAAGTTAAAGATCTTGCATTACTAACTTTCCTGCATGCGCTTCCACCCCCAAGCGCAAGGTGACTATTGAGCAACAAAGGACAAGCCGAAGCCGCGCCGGCGCGGGCAGTCGAGACTCAGCATCCGGTTGAATCGCGACCAGCCCTTGATGTTGCGGCGGTTTCGGCCGACAAGATGCAATCGGAGGTTTACAAACCACCGGGACAGGACGGTTCGCGCATCGATTTCAATCAGGCTGTGATTGCCGCCAGTTTCGCGCCCGGATCACCAGAGGAGCTGCGCGATCCCAACAACATCGGTGATTTTAGAAATTATCGGACCATGATGGACTCGATGTGGCTCGGCAGCAATAAGATGGGTGGCGTTGAGCGTGTAGCGCGTGCATTCGCGGGAGTCGGAATGCTGCCGATGCCAGACGACAAAGGCCTGCAGTGCCAGACCGCCGGTGCCAACGGTTCCGAATGCACTTACAAAGCCAGCGAGCGAAAAGACGGACTGAGCAAACTGACTCGCAGCCGAGCCGATGGAATCGACAACGTCACCAGAGAGTATCAGGGACGCAGCGACCACCTGCTCAACGAGAAATTCTCAGTCGGCAAAGACTTTCGTTCGTTCGAGCGCCAATTCGAACCAGGCAAGGGACCAGGCGGTCTTACATCCGAAAAGTATTTGCGTACTTCATCCAGTGAAGGATTCGAGAGAAATTTCGATCCGGTTAAAAACAAAGAAAACGTCCAAACAGAAAAAGTAACCAGAGAAGGTGGCGTCGTCACAGTGCAAAAAGCATTCAACGGCAGAAGCGACGGAGTGACCAAAGAAACAACCGAATTTACAGGCTTGGGAGCAACATCAGTCAGAGAGATGGCTGACGGCACAAAACAACAGCGCGCGCTCACACCTGAGCAAATCAAAGCCTCGGGCATTGACGTTTTGGGACTTACCACCACCGGTGATGCGGCGCTGAGAACCAAGAAAGCGTTTGAAATCAGTGTGAATAATGACACGAAATTGCAGACTGAAGCCGCAGCAGGCGACAATGCGGTGCAAGAAATTTTGAAGAAGACGGTTGGCGACAAATCTTTGAACGACCCGTCATTCGACGGCATGGCACCGCCTTCGCCCAGAGACAAAGCAGTAATGCTGCTCGGTGCCGAGGCGGGTTGTGAAGGTCTGAAAAAAGCAGGCATGACTGTCGATGAAAAAACAAACACGGCAACCACTGCCGATGGTTGCCGCTATACCTTTGAAAAACAGCCGGACGGAAAATTGCGTGCGACGTCAGTGGAAAGCGAGAAAAACAACCGCAAGATTGAATTTCAATATAAAGAAGACGGTGCATTTAAAGGCTCCATAGAAACAGCCAAACTCACCGATAGGGTCCCCGGCAGAGACAACGGCCCAGAAAATGGCGCCGGCAGGAAGTATGAAAACCTCGAATTGCCGGCTATTCAAAAAGGCTGGGGTCCATACCAGGCTCTTCAGCAAATGCGGAAAGAAGGCAAAATTCAAATGTCGCCGCAGGAAATGAAGCAGGAAGCGGTGCGCATCAGAGATCGCGAATTTGCCAGATTGGGCAGAAACTATTTCAAAGTCGGCGAAACATTCTCCA
>JADZFV010000147.1 GCA_020854255.1 Candidatus Melainabacteria bacterium
AAACTGAACACGGACGCTCTGGAATACGCTCCCTGCTTGAGTGCCGATCGGCTCGAATTGTATTTCACGCGGGCGAGCAAAAAAGCGGTAGCCGGAGATACAAAAAAACCGGAACCATATCTGAGAATTATGGTGGCACGCCGCAAAAATTGTTTTTCACCTTATGAACAAGCGGAAAAGCTCGCTGCTCTGGCTGGCTTTATTGAAGCGCCGACGATCACGGACGACAAAAAGAAATGTTTTTCCACAAAAAAGTTGGCGAAAAATTCCGCATCTTTTGCGCAAGGCGAAGAGCCGCGATGTAGAAACGGCGCGCAATATCTAACGGCGTGAGTATCGCCTTACTGTTTCCTCAAGCTGCCTTTGTCCGGCAGTAGTCAGGTTTGGTCTCTTCATGCCCCAGTCGGCATTTTCGGGAATGTGCAGAATTTTATACTGGAGCGGTGCAAGACCCGGTCTTCCCAGTTCTCTGTCAGCGCGAGTAGATAGATCAACCACTCTCTCATACGTTTTTCTGCCATCGGGCTGTATTTCCTTTTTCCCTGCAAATGGTCCTTTGTCCGTGATTACGACCTGCACTTCTTTTCTGGTAGCAGGATTGTACACGCTCAAAATCGTTCCAAATGGAAGCTCGCGGCTGGCGGCGGTCATTTGCTCGTTGTTGTAAGGGATACCGCTGGCCGTCTTGCGTCCATTGAACGCACTTCCGTAGGTGGACGTTAATCCCGTAAATCGATCGCCGACATCGAATCTGGCATCGAGCGGATTCTTGATCGGACCGTCAGGAACATTGCTCAGGTCGCCGGGTGGTATTGTGACGTCCGGCCTCCTGACTCGATTTTCAGGATTGACAGACTTTTCCTCTCTGGCTGGTTCTTCACCGGACACCTGCCTGCGATCCGGTCTTGGCTCCAGTCTTGGAATATTGGTGTTTGCTTCCGGCAGACCTTTGTTCAGACGATCGGCAATCCGCGCGCGCAGAGCGGGATCGGCAATGTTGTTTAAAATAGCATCGCGATTCTTTTCTGTCAGCAGTGCATCGCCCCGTCTGAGAGTATTAGCGTCAGGATGGTCTGTAGCCCAATTTTTTCTCAATGCATCTGTGAACTGTTTCTTTTCACTGTGAGTAAACTCGCCGCCCAGCAAGCGCTCGGCGGATTGGAAATAGCCCTCGCCTTTTTTCACTTTGGCGGCATTCAGTGAATTCTCGGACAGCGGTTTCTTATCACTTCCGACGATCACATGGTCTCCATTGACTATGGATAAATCAGTTACGGTAGGTGGTTCGCCCGGGTTGAAACCACGAACACTTGTCGGTCTGTCGGCGCTTGCCACTCTCAAGGCATCGGTATTCGAACGCAGAGAAAGGTCAGTCTGATCTGAAAATGATTCAGAGCGGATAACGGGCGCAATGCGCGTAGCGGAGCGCTCCACAGCTGTGGAGTCAGCGGGGTTTAGAGCCATAGTAAATGGGGATTCTGTGGATTCGGGGAGGTAACTAAATCTATGCCTGGGAGCGTGAAAAGATTGTGACTATTTCACGAGGCCGGCAACAGCAATTCCACGTCCCTGGTGAAAAGCAGGACTAAGCATCCAGATTGTTTCGTTGAAAGCTCAGTTCAAGCCGGCCGACTTGGCACGATCGTAAAACGCATCGATCAATTTGTTAGGATCATAAATAACGCGATAACCGGCAGCTAAAATCTTGCCAGTGTCTTTGAGCTGGTCATCGGCGATCCAAGATGTGGAAGTAATGCCGAATTCCACCTCCGGCCCGCCATCGTACATTACTCGCAAGGCGTGCACCAATCCATAGTCTTCTTCATCTGAGCTGAGTGCTTTGCCAAATCGATAAACCCAGGTATATTCACCCAACAAGCGCTCCGTCGAATTCGTCACAATCACGACATCGACATCCGAATCAGGTTTGGCTGTTCCGTTGGCGTGAGAACCAACCAGGACAACCGCTTCAATTGTCGGTTCTGCGGCTGAAAAAGACTCTAATTGCTGAAGAAATTGCTCTACCAATTGAAAAGACCCAAGAAGTGTAAAGAGCAACTCTAGCAGATGCAGAACAAAACGTCCTGTTTGTGCGAAATCGCGTTTTACATACTATATGCATGAATAAATTGGGACAGAAGAGAAAAAACGAGCGTCTGACATTGGGTTTCACCAAAGTCCGCGTCGTTTTTTCTCAACCAAAATCGAATTGGCCATCTTGTGATGCTGTTTTCACTTTCGGTTGGTTATAGATTGCGCGCGTGGTTCTGCACTCGCTGAGCCACTTCGCGGTACGCAACAGCAAAGTCACCATCGACCCCCCCTGCCATTTCGGCAATGGTTGAGGCTAGGGTTTCGTAACCCTGGGCATCAAAGGTAAAGGCGTCGGACTGCTCCGCATCGGCAACTTCACGGATCGCCGAAACGAATGCCATGGACGTAACGACGTCCAGCGAGCCGACGAGCAGCTCGCTCTGCAGCTTTTTGGACAACATTTGATTACCCTCCTTCGGGTGAAAAAACGAACAGAAGAGAGCCGGCAAATGGGCTCTCTTCTGTTCCATGACGCACATCAGAATCACCGGGCAAGCAATTTGCCGGTGCCGACGTAACAAGTTTCCGCATTGGCAATCGCATCCTCGGCGTGTTTGAGAGCGAGTTCGGCCTCGCTGCAAAACGCAGCGGCGACCTTATCGCTGGACACGCCCAGCCCCCCGGCGATGCCGAAACAGCGCTCCAGGAACCGTTCGTAGTCGTCGGGCGTGATCACCGGCGGCTGGTTGGACTGCTTGCGCAGCGACCTGAGCGCACTGGTGACACGCTCTGAGGCGTAGGTGATGTGCTGCTGAGCGACGAATCCGGCGACACGGATGTCCTCACTGCCATCCCTGGTGTCACTGGCAGTCACCATGCGGTGAATCTCCAGCTCGCCAATGAGCTTGGCAGCACGCGCCTGAACAGCATGAAAACGAATGGTGAACGAACTCATGTGAAACTCCTGAAATGAGTGATGGAGAGAGACACAGAAGAACCGATCGAGGCGGACTTTTGAAATCCTAAGACACTACGACGATTTACCGGAATCACCGGAGTTGATTGGATGCGCCTTGGTAAGAAGCGCATCGCCATTGCTCGTCATGTAGCCGGCGCCATATGTCCGGTGAAACCGCCGCAGGCGATTGCGCGCAGACAACTGACGCAAGGTCATCGCGCTCGCTCCAATAAGCATGGAGACAAGCAAGATGCCGAGCATCTGCAGCGAACCGAAAACTGAAATCTGACACAACAACATGGTTTTGCCTTTCTGCCGTCAAACAACAAGAAGGGAAGCGATGAACAAGAAGTCGCTGTAGTGATGGCAGCCGATCATCTTCATGAGCGGACTGAATTTCACGGTTCTCTCCTCGAACACAGGCAAGTGTTCCGCATCCAAGACGAACGCAACCAGCTCCACTCCTGCATCCGTGAAGACCGTCAGACTGTCTGACAGGTCGTCGAATTGCAAGTCGTGAATACGAGTCGCCTTGCGCACTCGAATCACCCGCCCCCTGCTGGTAAGCGGATTGGACACCCAGATCTCGTTGCCGATACCGGCTGTGGCTACGAGATTAGCGCTTGCGCTGTACGCCAGCGCACTCAAGCACATGTTGTGAACCGTCGTTCCACCCTCCACTTCGACACCGCGTTGGACCGGCATGTCGTCCTCAACTTCGTAGAAGAAGCTGACGAGCATGTTGGTCTCGTTGGTGATGTAGAGTTGGCGGCTGAGGTCCTCAAACACGAGCGCTTTCACACCGGAGGCAACGCCGACGGTGCGGACCTCACGTGCTTCGCCGGACTGCTCCACGCGAAAAACCGTGACAGTTCCATCCGAGCCGCCGACGGCAAGCAATTCTCCATCGCTCGAGTAGGCGACCGCGGTCGGATTGTCGAAGTACACTGACGGCAGCGGGCTGCCGTTGTTCGGGTTGATGCGCCAGACCGTCGAGTCGTGTGTCGCCTCATCCAAGCTGCGGAAAACGATCGCCAACTCATCCTTGCCTGGACGATAAGCGACGAAACCAGCCGGATCGCGGAAGAGGAGCGGCTTGCCGTCGGCTTTAGTGACGAGCGTGGAAGGATCCAGCTCGACCACGTAGCCGTTTTCTTTGTCGCCCTTCAACTCCGCCTTGCCTAAGTCGTGCAACTCGGGCGGAGCGTCTTCGAAGAGCAGCACTGCAGTTTTCGGCAACACTGGTGAAAACACCATGCGCGCCGGCGTGCCACCACAGGCAGAGTCAACTAAGACCTGCACGGGCAGCACTGAATGAATCGATGACATGGAAATCTCCTCTCGGCAAGGAGAGCATTTTCATCAAAGTGCTCTCCTTGCCAGGCGCTTGCCGTTGCAAGCAATGGACCACACAAAAAACGCATTTACGGATGACAACAACGAGCTGGCATCCGCGCACGAGTCAATCTTCGTGCCATTACATCCGTGTTTCACGCCTCATCTTGAGGGCGTCCCTTCTTCCAGAAGTCAGCTGGATCATCGTCTGTTTCGTCAAGACCTCCCTCTCGCAGCATGGCTTGCATTGACAGAGATTGGAACCCATAAATCAGGCGGCAACGACGAGTTGCCATCCGAATAACTTTCGGTCCTCCAAACTGGCTTCCGGCATCCTGATCACTTGTCGTCCTTGCGCTCAGACGGCTTGCGCTCAAGGCGCCACTTGCGCAATTGTTGTCTTTGCTTGCTTCGCACAATGCGCGTGCCGACCACTGCAACAAGCGTGCAGGCAGCCAGCAAGAAGATTGCGGCGATGGACAATGCGCCCGTCGCATCCACAGCAGCTAATGCAAACATATGCATTTCTCCCTTGGAAAAGAGGTAAAAGAAAGGCGCTGGCAACGTTGCCGGAGCGTCCTGTGACTTCGGAGCGATTGCCCCTTTATGGCAAACCGGAATGAGGCGCCCGTGCGCGCATTTTTGGTTAGCAAAAGGAAATCAAATGGGACGGAAGTTAGGTTTAAACCTGCAAAAAGAATTGTTGGAAGATTTACTTCACCCTGAAGAAAGAAAAGTCATTCTGCAATCGATGTTTCTTGGTAAGCAGTTTTATAGCAGGCAAAGAGGAAGGTTCTTGGACATTGTCGCCTTGCTGTTGCCGCCGAAAAATCGAATTTAATCCTTAAGTCCGGCATGACGATATTAGCGATGCTTCGCGAAGGGCGACCAGCGCCAGCTATCCAGCTGAGCGGGGTGGCAAAATCAATTGCAACCTTCAAAAAGATTTTTTGCCAGAAAATCTTTCTGTATTCACTGGCAGACTTTGCCTGTTTCCAGATGTGGACAACGATAAGATCATGCGCCGCAAAGACAGATGCGTGGCAAGTCTCGGCTTTGCACAACTTTGCCGTAGCCAGCGAAACAACGTACGCCACAAGCGGGGGCGATCTGGGGGCGTTGAATTTTCTACTACTTTTTTTCGTATCTGCGGCAAGAGAAGAAAAAAAAGGACGAGCCTCAATTTCTTGAAGTCGCCCTTTCTCCTGGCTAAGCAACTAAATCAAAGGCAAGCCCTTGCTCTAAACATCTTCAACTTACTCATGCTTCTTGTCGGCGTTTTCCTTGCGCTGACGCATCATCGCCGGGATGGAGAGTAGCGTCGAGACAACGATAATGCCGCCAATGATGCCGAGCGACACCAGAACGGGGACGTGGTAGAAGTCAGCCACGAGCATCTTGCAGCCGACGAAGGCGAGCACGATGACGAGACCCTTCTTCAGGTAGGGCACATCCTCAATTCCCGACTCCAGGAGGAAGTAGAGCGCCCTGAGTCCGAGAATCGCCATGATGTTCGAAGTGAACAGGATGAACGGATCCTTGGACACCGCGAAGATGGCGGGAATGCTGTCCGTGGCGAACATCAGGTCGGTGACCTCGACGGCGCACAGAACAATGGCCAGCGGCGTGAACATCCACACCAGCTTGCCGGCGGCATTCGGCTTCTTGACCAGGAAGTGCGTGCCTTCGTACTGGTCGTGGATCGGAAGCAGGCCGGAGAACCACTTCACGATGGCATTGTTCTTCGGGTCGACAGCGTCTTCCTCACCAGCCTTGTAGAGCTTCCAGGCAGAGGCAATGAGAATGAGCGCAAAGAATGTGAGAACAGCGTTCATGCTGTAACCGAGGACACCCCAGTTCGAGAAGTCCCCTCCCGTGTAGCTGTAGAGCCCCCAGACACCTGCGGTGCCGGCGGCGCCCCAGGCGAGAAACCGGGTCAGCCCCCTCTTCGGGAACGCGGTGAACCAGATCCCGGCGAGTGCGGCAACGGATACCAGGACGACCGCAAGCGGCGCATGCGCGATATCGATCAGAGACGCTCCCAGAAAGATAAACACAAAGCGCATGAGGATAGCAGAAAGGATGCCCCAGAAAAGAACGCGATGTCGCAGCTCTCGAGGAACGTTGAAATAGGTGCCGAAGAGGAAGGCGAACACGAACAGGTTGTCGACCGAGAGTGCTTTCTCAATCATGTAGCCCGTGTAGTATTCAGCCGCCGATTGCGCACCATATTCCCAGTAGACAAAACCACCGAAACCCAGCGCGATCGCCACCCAGAACAGAGAGGTCCAGGCGGCTTCTTTCATTGAAATGGCGTGCGCCTTGCGGTTGAACCCGAAAAGGTCGATCGCGAGACACGCGGCAACGAAGAGGAGGAAACCTCCCCACGCGAGTGGTGAATGCATGCGTAAGCTCCTTAGCTCGTTTGAACAATCACCAGCTACCCGATAGCGAAATGCAGTTAGCCAGTGATTCATTGAGGTGTTTGTAGACCAGCCCGTCAGGCGTCATTGCCCAAGCGATCTACGACACGAATTGCGAAGACTGCACAGCCAGGCTGCAAATCTTGCAGACTGAAACTTTCTCCTAATTTGCAAACTCTCAGGCAACCACCTTTCGCAGCAATCAAGTCGCAAACGCATTCTCAAGAGAACGTGCTTGAAACAAGACATAGTGTGCTGGCAGGCGACTTGTGGTTGTTGGATTCCTGAAAAGATGCAGATGGAGATAGAAACACTGTGACAAAGTTAAATAGCCAAAGTCTTTCTTGTGTTTCCAGATGTCTCATTTCTTTCAAAGAAAGTTTCATCAGAGGGGCAAGTCTCGGGAGAAGCGCCAAAAACTCGTATTCTTCGCCCATTAGTGATGCTTACATGACATTGAGACGCACTTCATTGCAATCACCAAGAAAGTTACGCTAAGCGATCGCCAGCAATTAAGCTGCTCCAAGATCTATTAAAACGCAAATGAAAGGTTGTGCTAGCTCACAGTAGCTGCAATCTTTTTGCAAGCTATTGTATGTGCACCACCAATAGTGCCACCCAAAACCAGCTCAGGCAAAGCCTCTTGAAATGTCTCGCGCAAACTTGCGTAGATCGAAAAGTACCTTTTAAAATCAACTTGCAAGTCTATAGAAAGATATCGACTCTGCGACCCTGGGCCCAGGAGGCGGACTTCCAAGATCTACCGCGCTGCTGTGCGGATAAATTGTATAAAGTGCCTGAGTGCTAAATCTGGGAGGATCATCAACAAGAAAATCGCTTATCCAAGCAGGCGCCCATGCACCAACCTCCTTGAACCGCTTTTTCTCTTTCTTTCCAAGACTACATAGATGTGCTTCGACCATATTTTCAAAATTTTCTCCAAGCACTCCCGCCCACCACGCGACCAGCTTCTTCGTCGCCTCTCCTTGTGAAAGGAAATACTTTCTGCCCGGAGTATGCCGAAATTCAACCCGACCATGTATCGTCCTGAAAGAGCTTGTACAGCCAAGGACGGCAAAGATCGCCACTATCGGCTCGCGCTTTAATGCACTCCTCTCTTTTTTCTTATTCACTGCATGCCTTCTCGCCTTAGGGTTTATCTTGAACTCGGTTGCTAAATGCCTATCCAGCGGATTTGCCTTCTTCGCAAATGCCCGCGCCTTCGCCTCCACAATCTCTTCCAAACTCGGCATCTTCATGCCTGGGTCGTTCCTCACAAACACCCCATTGGCCAATCGAATCAAGATCCCTTTTCCAACCATCGCACTCGTCACACAATCAACCGTGCTTCTCAATCCAAAAGTCAGCAACTCTCTTGTCACAAAGATCCGCCTCCTAGGCAGCTCCGTAACAAACTTTCCAATCAAAATTTTCGTGTCCATACCTACCTCCAAAAACAAATTTTTCAAGAAAAAGATTTTCTGGCAAAAAATCTTTTTCTTTGCTACTTGGAAATTTGGGTGTACCCCGCCATCTAATTGACGTTTTGAGTGCGCAAAAAGTTCAAAATGGGGCACAATCTTTAATACTACGTTTTATAGTTGCCTCCATCTTTTTGGAACATATTCAGTGACGTGCGTGAGGCAGTCAGTGTGGTAAGCGAATATGGAGCTGTGAGCTGCGATAGAAGCACTGTACGCTTCGTTGCGATCAAGGTAGGGGCGCATTGTATGCGCCCGTTTAAA
>JADZFV010000148.1 GCA_020854255.1 Candidatus Melainabacteria bacterium
ACTTTACTGTCGGGCTTGAGCTGCGCCTGAATTTGTTCGATCGCCTCTTTATCATCGGGACCGCCGGCAAGAATTACGTCTATTCCAGCTTCTTTGCTCAGCAGCTCTGCAAGTTTGCACCAATTCTCCGCCGACCAGGTTTTGTTCAATCCCTTAAGAATCGCCAGGCGGCTGGTTCCTGGATGGATAAGCACACGCTGCCTGTCGCTCTTGAGAGCACTCGATGAAACCGCCGAATCTTTAACCTGTCCGGCGTCATGCAATAGTTGTGCAAGAAGGCTTTCCATGGACTCCTTTTCGCTGGCGCCTGCTTTTATGCGTGGTATCGCCGGTAATGCCGAAGCAGCTCCCGGCAAGTCGACGATCAAATCGTGATACATATTTCCCGCGTACTGATAGCGGTTGAGCGGCATCGGTTCAGTGAGAAGAAAACGCGCCAGGCGATTGGAGTTGTAACCGATGCGCCTGGGAATGCCTGAAAGGAATAGCAGCCCGGACACCATCGGAGAACTTCCGGACGACACAACCATGTCGTAATCGCCGGCGCGCAATATCGTCAAAAGCTCAATCAAATCCGGCCCGTACAGAGGGCGTTTTTTTATATCAAACGTGACCACTTCGTCAATCAAATCAGTGATGACGCCAATGCCCGCCGAGCGCGGTTCGACCAAAAGCGTGATCTTCGCATCCGGATAGGAAGCGCGAATGCCTTCCAATGTCGGCAAAAACAGGACTTCATCGCCGATGCCGCCGAAATTGATTGTGAGGATTTTTGCCGGTGTATTCGTCAAGTAGCTGTATCTCAGGCACAGTGACTGCTGGACGAATATAATAAGGCAGTTGGCATCTCAGGATTCGGCTTTGCGGTCCCCAAACTGGTCTCTCATCATTATTCTGGCGGCTCTGGTCGGGGTTATCGTCGGATATGTCTATACACTCATTGCAAAGCCGCAGTTGCTCCCGCCGGTGCTCAGATTTGGTTCGCTCCACGAGCCCATGACCGTGCTTGTCCTGGGCACAGATGTCGTCTACTCGGATCGCGGGCGCCGCCTGAAAGCAGATAAAGATGCTTTCACCGG
Source organism: Candidatus Melainabacteria bacterium (assembly GCA_020854255.1). Lineage (GTDB taxonomy): Bacteria > Cyanobacteriota > Vampirovibrionia > Obscuribacterales > Obscuribacteraceae > QKMZ01. Next base: position 1,080 of record JADZFV010000148.1, read on the forward strand.
ACGCTCGGACACAATAATGGTCTGCCGTCTGGATCCTTATAGAAATTCTTTGGGTGTGCTTTCGATACCCAGAGACACGCAAGTGCGCATACCTGGTTATGGCACGCAAAAGATCAATGCCGCCAATGCGCTGGGTGGTCCTTATCTGGCACAGACCACAGTCAGCCAGTTTTTGGGTATTCCTATCGATCATTACATTGTCCTCAATGTCCACGGGCTTGTTGATCTGGTCAATGAGTTGGGCGGCATTACCGTCGATATTCCGAAGAAAATGCAGTATATGGATTGGACGGCGAAGCTAAAGATTGACCTCGCGCCCGGGGTGCATACGCTGACCGGCAATCAGGCCATGGGCTTCGTCAGATTCCGGCACGATGCCCTTGGCGACATCGGACGCGTGCAGCGCCAGGAGCTTTTCATGCGCGCTGTTCTCGACCGTGCGATGCAACCGGCTTCCTGGGGACATATTCCGAAATTGATGGAGATTGCACAAAATTACATCAACACCGATATGAACACAGGTGATTTGATGATGCTGGCCCAGTATGCGCGCGGGGTGCCCAAAGCCAATCAATTCATGGCGATGATGCCCGGCACTTTCTCTGGCTCAGGTGACTGGGATGTTTCCAAAAGTGATGTGCGCAAGATGGTGGCTCGATTGACCGGTTCGGCATTCGTTACTGCAGAGAAGGACGAAATGCGCATCGCCGTGGAGAATGCCAGCGCAACTAAGGGGCTTGGACAAAAACTGGCGAATTTGCTTCGCGATCGAGGCTATCGCCACGTCTTCGTAAGAGCCAGCAATGATGAGCGTCCCGTGAGCCTGAAGCGGACCAAGATCATTGCTCAAAGGGGCAACCCCGAAGACGCCGAAATCGTGAAAGCCGATCTGAGGTCTCACGGAGATATCGTCACTGCTTCGGTTGGAGATATTGAGAGTTCTATTACGATCATGGTCGGAGATGATCTTGCTCCAGAGCTCGCCGACTAGCGCGCTTCTCTAGCTGCTTAAGATGCGGATGGAAACAGCTTCTTGAGCTGCTTCTATCGACGCAACTCGCACTTGGGGTTGAACCATTGGTGGTGACGGTCAATGTTAGCTGCGTGTTAGATCTTCAAAGATATCGATGATGCCTGGTTTGTAGATGTGAAGCGCATCTTCATTATTTTCCACTACTTTGCAATCGTAAAAGTTTTTCCTTACAAAAATGGCATTTGCTTAATATGTCGTATGGGAAAACCCCCACTGCCACAGCCTTTGCGGTTTTCCGGTTACGCAGATTGTTCAGAGAATATTATGATTCCTCTTGAAATACTCCAGCCAACGTACGATGTCCTGGTGTACAGTATTGGAGTCGGCGAATCTTTGCGCCGCGCCCCTCCCAATTTTTCTTCCTCAAAATAACTAAGTTTCGGGCGAACTAGAAAGGCAGGCATCACATGATTCATTACGTATATGCAACTCGGGGAGGCTATCTCTACCAGGTGGGTCGTCACAATCACAAGCCTGCAGTAG